>NZ_JAPDBE010000021.1:0-80738 GCF_027705025.1 Aeromonas sp. D3
TTAGCGACTAATCAGATCGCACAAACTGGACTGAGTTCCCTTCCTCCGGTGATCTACTATTCGGAACAGCTATTTAGTTGACTTCCGATATTTAAATGTACTCGCTTGATACCTCCTTTTCACTCTACACATTATCAAAAAAGTTCAGGGGACAGCTATGGCGCGCACCATCAAACTCCGTCTGAGTGAACGGGTCAGGAAAGTGATGTGTTTGCATCACTACAGCATCCGTAATGAAAAGTTCGACTGGTACTGGGTCCACAATTTTATACTTTTTAATCAATTACTACACCCGCAAAAACTCGATGCCGTTGAGGTCAATGCCATTCTAACTCGGCTTGTCTGTCTCTTCAGGCAAGGCTACCGCCCCTGAGTGACAGCCCCCAGTTCGCTGCTGTTAACCTGCGAGATAGTAACAATCGCTTTCATGGCGTTCTTCCGAGAGGTTGATTGTCATTCGGGTATCTTAAGGGGGAGGGGGGCGCGTTGAGAAGCGTGTTTTGGCGGGAATCTGTGTTGGATCAATAAATTAGTCATCAGTAGCGTTCAATTTGAGCAAATTCGGTTGCCGTAGCTTCCCCTCACCCCAACCCTCTCCCAAGGGGAGAGGGGGCTTGTTCACTGTTGCACGGTAGCCTCAGGCGGGCACGGTTTTGATCCCCCTCTTATTCGCTGTGGCGAGTCCTCTTGTCCAGGCCGCGAGGCAGGACGCCGAGCGAGCGGCGTTGGGCCATGGACGGCCCATCGGCGCGTGCCGTTGGATAAGAGGGTGAGCCGAAGGAACCCGACGTTAGTCGGGAGAATAAGCGGGGGAGAAGACTTTTGGTGTGATTTGCTAAAGAGAGCGGGTCTTTCCAAAGTCACTCGCCCAGGTCCGAAGGGCGGGCGAAACCCCGTCGAGGGCAGAGCCCTCGTGTCCTGCGTGGCGAAGCCGCGCCATAGCATCAGCATCAATTCCGCGAACGTCTGATTACGCTTCGCTAATCAGACCTACAAGGGTGGCACCAACCAGGGATGGTGGATAACAAAAGGGAGCCCGCTTGGGCTCCCTTGCTTGTCATGGGGGTGGGCGTTTGACTGAACGCTTAGCGCAGGGTCGCGGCCTTCATCCCTTCCACAAACTCCTTTAGGCGAGTGAGCATATGCTCCGGGTTGTTGTGGTGGGTCTCGATGATCTTCACCACGGCGGAGCCCGAGATGGCACCGGCGGCGCCAGCGGCGATCGCTTCACGCACCTGAGCCGGTTCGCTGATGCCAAAGCCGAGCAGGGCGGGGGGGGCGTTAAACTCGCGCAGGGTGTTGATCAGGCCATCCACCGGCATGCCGGCCTTGGTCTCGGCACCGGTCACACCGGCGCGGCTCACCAGATAGGTGTAACCACTGCCGAGCTCCGCCACCTGTTTCAGGGTCTCGGCGTCGCCATTGGGCGGGGCGATAAAGATGCTGTCGATACCGAACTTGTCGGCGGCCGCCTTGTAGGGGGCGCACATCTGTACCGGCACGTCGGCCACCAGCACGGAGTCCACGCCCGCCTGCTGGCACTTCTCATAAAAACCATCGATGTGGCGCACATAGACGAGGTTGGCGTAGACCAGCAGGCCAATGGGCAACTGCGGATACTTGGCGCGGATGCGGCCAAGCAGTTCGAAGCAGTCGTCCGGGGTGGTGTGGCTCTCGAAGGCACGCAGGGCGGCGCCCTGAATGGTGGGGCCATCCGCTACCGGATCAGAGAAGGGTATGCCGAGTTCGAGGGCATCGGCGCCCCCTGCGACTAGGGCATCGACGATGGCCAGGGAGAGTTCGGGGGTGGGGTCACCCAGCATCACGAACGGCACAAAGGCGCCCTGATTGACCGCATCCAGACGGGAGAAGAGTTGTGCGTAACGGTTCATGACAAGGTTCCTTCTTTTTCAAAGATGTCGGCAACGGTGAAGATATCTTTGTCGCCACGGCCGGAGAGGTTGACGATCAGCACCTGCTCTTTTTCCGGTTCACTGCGGGCCATCTTGAGGGCGTGAGCCAGCGCGTGGGAGGACTCCAGTGCCGGTATGATCCCTTCTGATTTGGCCAGCTCCTGGAAGGCGTCCAGCGCCTCCTTGTCGGTGATGGAGACATACTCGGCGCGGCCGATGGAGGCCAGATGGGCGTGCTGCGGGCCGACGGAGGGGAAATCCAGCCCCGCCGAGACGGAGTAGGACTCCTGAATTTGCCCCTGCTTGTCCTGCATCAGGTAGGAGTGCATGCCAAAGAAGACCCCCTTGCTGCCGTGACCCAGCGGTGCACCGTGCTCGCCACTCTCGATGCCGTGACCACCGGGCTCGACCCCGATGAGGCGCACCTCTTTGTTGTCGATAAAGTCGGCAAACATGCCTATGGCGTTGGAACCGCCGCCGACGCAGGCGATCACCGCATCGGGCAGCCGCTCCTCTTTCTTGAAGCACTGGGCCTTGGCCTCTTCGCCGATCATCTTCTGGAACTCCCGCACGATAGTGGGGAAGGGGTGCGGACCGGCGGCGGTGCCGAGCAGGTAGTGGGCGGAGTCGTAGTTGGCGGCCCAGTCACGCAGCGCCTCGTTGCAGGCATCTTTGAGGGTGCTTGAGCCGGAGTGCACCGGGATCACGGTGGCGCCCATCAGCTTCATGCGAAATACGTTGGGCTTCTGGCGCTCGCAATCCTTGGCACCCATATAGACCCGGCACTTGAGGCCGAGCAGGGCGCAGGCCAGCGCAGTGGCAACGCCGTGCTGACCGGCGCCGGTTTCGGCGATGATCTCGCTCTTGCCCATCCGCTTGGCCAGCAGCGCCTGACCCAGCACCTGGTTGGTCTTGTGGGCGCCGCCGTGCAGCAGGTCTTCACGCTTGAGGTAGAGGCGGGTCTTGGTGCCCTTGGTCAGGTTGCGAGTCAGGGTGAGCGGGGTCGGGCGACCGGCATACTCGGTCAGCAGCTCCTGAAATTCGGCGATAAAGGCCGGGTCTTCCTGGGCATCGACGAAGGCTTTTTCCAGCTGAAGCAGGGCGGGGATGAGGATCTGGGGCACATACATGCCGCCAAATTCACCAAAAAACGGGTTGAGCAGGGTCATGGTTTCTTCCTTATACCTTGAATCAAAAAGACAATATTAAATTCGGTGTTATCGCTCTGCGCTTTCAAAGAGGCGAAGGGCATTGTTACAAGCCGCGCAGGGCGCCAAAGGCCGCAGCCAGCTTGTGTGGATCTTTCTGGCCCGGGGCGCTTTCCACCCCGGAGTTGAAATCAAGGCCGAGGCAGCCGACCTCTGCCGCCTGCAGGGCGTTGTCGGGATTCAGCCCGCCCGCCAGCATCAACTTGCTCTTGTCGAGCCCGGCCAGCATGGTCCAGTCGAACGCCTGACCTGTGCCGCCGCTCTGGCTGCCCACTTTTGTATCCAGCAGCAGCCGATCTGCCGGATAGTCGAGGGCGGGCAGCGGCTCGCCACTCGTGACTCCTATGGCTTTCCAGATCTGGCAGCTCGCCGGCAGCAGCGGGCGCAGCGCCTCGATATAGGCGGCATCTTCATCCCCATGCAGTTGCACCGCGGCCAGTCCCAGAGCTTCTACCGTCTGGACTATGGTGGCGGGCATGGCGTGGCGAAATACCCCGACGTAAGAGAGCGGCGCACCTGCCATCACTGTGCGGGCGGTGGGAATGTCCACATAGCGCGGGCTTTTGGCAACAAAGATAAGGCCGCCAAACACGGCGCCTGCCTGATGGGCAGCGGCGGCATCCTCTGGTCGGGTGAGGCCGCATACCTTGTTCTGGCCCAGCACCAGCTTGCGTACCGCGGCCTCCAGATCGGCTTCCTCCATCAGGGAGGAGCCCACCAGGAAGCCCTTGGCATGGTGGCGAAGGTCGGCGACCTGGGTGCGATCCTTGATGCCGGACTCGCTGATCACTACCCGATCGGCGGGAATGTCTCTGGCAAGCTGCTTGGTGCGGTTGAGATCCACGCTGAGGTCGCGCAGATCCCGGTTGTTGATGCCGATGACCGGTGCCCCCAGCGCGATGGCGCGGGTCAGCTCCTCTTCATTGCTCACCTCGGTCAGCACGCCGAGGCCGAGCTCCTTGGCTACCGCGAACAGGGCGCGATAGCCCTCGTCGGTGAGCACGGAGAGCATCAGCAGTATGGCGTCCGCCTGATAGTGGCGGGCCAGATAGAGCTGATAGGGGTCAATCATGAAATCCTTGCAGAGCACCGGCTGCTGGACGCGGGCGCGCACTCGCGGCAAAAAGGCGAAATCCCCCTGAAAGAACTTCTCGTCGGTCAGCACCGAGATGGCGGTGGCGTATTTGCCATAGATATCGGCGATGGCCTCCGGGCTGAAATCATCGCGGATCAGCCCCTTGGAGGGGGAGGCCTTCTTGCACTCCAGAATAAAGCGGGTGGAACCGGCCTTGAGCGCACCGACGAAATCCCGATCGCTTTGGGTCAGTTCGTTCTTGAAACTTTCAAGAGGCTGGGCCAGCTTGCTGGCGGCAACCCACTCCTGCTTGGCCGCCACGATTTTGCCGAGAATGGTCTGGTTGATGGAGGCCATGTTCAGGTAGGCATGGGGGGCAATGGGGTCTGACATCTCGTTATCCTTGCGAAGCTGGCTATTGCCCTGCGGGCTTTCTGGTTTGGTGCCGTGCTGGTTCGTGGCTGACATCATGCCTCCTGATGGCTCAGGGTGGCGAGGCGGGCGGCAAGCTCGGCCGCCTTGCCGCTCGCCAGCACCGCCAGCACCTCGGCCGCCGCGCTCTTGAGATCCGCGGCCTTGCCCGCCATCAACAGCAGCGGGGCCACGTTGGCGGCGATGGCGGCGTTGTGCGCTGGAGTGCCTTGCCCTGCCAGAATGGCGGCGGTGATGGCGCGGTTCTCTTCGGGCTCGCCCCCCTGAATGGCGCTCACCGGATAGGTCTCCAGGCCAAAGTCAGCCGGGGTGATCATGAATTCGCGGATCTCGCCGTCACGGATCTGGGCCACCTGGGTCGGGCCGTGGATGGCAATCTCGTCGAGTCCGGCGCCGTGAACCACCATACCGGTTTTCAGCCCCAGTGCCAGCAGGGTTTCTGCGATGGGGCGCACCAGCTCGGGGGCATAGACCCCCATCAGCTGATAGGTGGGGCGAGCGGGGTTGATGAGCGGCCCCAGCACGTTGAACAGGGTGCGGGTCTTGAGGGCCTGACGCACCGGCATGGCGTGGCGCACCCCTGCGTGGTACTGGGGGGCGAACAGAAAGCAGATGCCGAGTTCGTCCAGGCAATGGCGTGCCTGCGCCGGGCTCATGTCGAGCTTGATGCCCATCTTGTCGAGCAGATCGCTCGAACCCGACTTGCTCGATACCGAGCGGTTGCCGTGCTTGGCCACTTTCAGACCGCAGGCGGCTGCGACCAGTGCCGAGGTGGTGGAGACGTTGATGGTGTTGAGGCCATCGCCACCGGTACCGACTATGTCGCAAAACTCATAATCCGGACGCGGGAAGTCGCGCGCCTCCGCCAGCAACGCTTCGGCGGCGCCAGCGATCTCCTCCGGTGTCTCCCCCTTGATCTTGAGGGCGGTCAATAAACTGGCGAGCACTATGGGATCCACTTCGCCACGAACCACTTGCCCGAAGGCGTCACGGGTGCTTTCACGGCTCAGAGACTGACCCTGATAGAGGGTGTTGAGATGATGATGCATAGGGTCTTCCTTACCGCACACTGCTAACTGGACGGGTGATATGGGCGAGCGCCTGGGTCAGCAGGCGGGCCCCTTCCGAGGTCATGATGGATTCCGGGTGGAACTGGAAGCCCAGCACCCTGTCATCCTGCTGCTCTATGGCCATGGGCATGCCCTGGTAGTGGGCAATCACAGTCAGTTCTTCCGGCACATAGGTGGCGACCAGCGAGTGGTAGCGGGCCACCGGCAGCGGGCTCGGCAGACCGGCAAAGGCACCGTGGCCGTTGTGCTCGATGAGCGAACGCTTGCCGTGGACGATCTCGCCCGCCGCACCGACGGTGCCACCGTAGGCTTCGCACAGGGCCTGATGGCCGAGGCAGATACCGAGGATGGGCACCTGACCGCGGGCCAGCTTGATCAGATCAATCAGGCAACCCGCTTCATGGGGGGCGCCCGGTCCCGGCGAGAGCACCAGCACGGCATCCCCTTCGCAGGCGGCGATCTCGCTCATGATGCGGCTCGCTGGCAGGCTGTTGCGGTAGATCCGCACCGGATAGCCGAGTGAGCGGAACTGATCCACCAGGTTGTAGGTAAAGGAATCGAAGTTATCGAGCAAGAAGATGTTAGTCATGATGCTGCTCCTTCGAAGCGCGGAACTGATCGGCCGGGGCGCTGTAGGTAAAAGAGTCAAAGTTATCGAGCAGGAAGATATCAGTCATGGCTCACGTCCTTATGTTGCTCCTGCTGGGCGCTCAGGGCTTGCAGTGAGGTGCCATGGCTGGCGGCGATGGCGGCCAGCACGGCGGCCGCCTTGGCGCGGGTCTCGTCCGCTTCGGCCTGGGGTTTGGAGTCATAGACCACACCGGCACCGGCCTGCACATGGGCCATCCCATCTTTGACAAACGCCGAGCGAATGACGATGCAGGTATCCATTTCCCCTGCGCCGTTGATGTAGCCGACGGCGCCGCCGTAGCTGCCACGGCGTTTGCCTTCCACCATGCGAATGAGCTCGCTGGCGCGGATCTTGGGGGCGCCGGTGAGGGTGCCCATGTTCATGCAGGCCTGATAGGCGTGCAGGGCGTCAAGGTCGGAGCGCAAGGTGCCCACCACCTTGGAGACCAGGTGCATCACGTGGCTGTAGCGATCCACTTTCAGCAGCTCTTTGACGTAGCGGGTACCCGGCTCCGAGATGCGGGCTATGTCGTTGCGCCCCAGATCCACCAGCATCAGGTGTTCGGCCACCTCTTTTTCATCCTGGCGCAGCTCCAGTTCGATGCGGCCATCCAGATCCCGGTTGATGCTGCCATCGGGGTTGAAGCCGCGGCGGCGGGTACCGGCGATGGGGTACATCTCGACGTCGCGGCTGGCGGCGCAGAATTTCACCGCGCTCTCCGGCGAGGCGCCAAACAGGGTGAAGTTCTCATCCTGCACGTAGAACATGTAGGGGCTGGGGTTGGTCTGCTTGAGGCGGCGATAGGCGGCCAGCGGGCTCGGGCAGGGCAGGGAGAAACAGCGGGACGGCACCACCTGGAAGATGTCGCCACGGCGGATAAAGCCCTTGAGCTTCTCCACCTCGGCGCAGAACTGTTTGTCGCTCTTGTCCACGCTCATGCCGCCAGTCAGGGCCGCAGTGGCTTGCGCCGGGATCCGGGCTTGCTGGCAGGCCAGTTTGAAGTCGGTGAGTCGCTCGGTGAGACGGGCATATCTGTCGTCCACATGGCTCTCGTCGCTGTCGCCGCCAAAGATGCAGGCCAGCAACTGGGTGGATCGCGCGATATGGTCGATGGTGATCAGGGTCTCGGCCACATAGAAGCAGTAGTCGGGGCAGTTGTTGCTCCCCTCCGGCACCTCTGGCAGATCCTCGAAAGAGGCAATCAGGTCGTAGGCGAAGCTGCCCGCCATAAACAGCGCTTCTTTACCCAGCTGGCACTGCAGCTCCTGTTGCAGGGTGCGCAGCACGTCCAGCACGCTGGTCCCCTTGAGGCGGCTGTCTTCATCCAGTGCCCGATCGGAGGCGGGAAAGTCGAGCTGCAACTCGCCATCCACCAGCGTCTGGCTGATGACGGTGGGCAGACGCTCGGCCAGCAGGCTCTGCAACTGGGCGCCGTTGTCGTTCAGGGTGCGAACTCGCACAGTGCGACCCCGGCATTCGATGCGCAGGCAGGCATCGACCAGCAGCAGGCTCTGCTTGCCCGCCTTGGAGTCGATCTCCACCGATTCCAGCAGCAGGTTGTTGGGGCGCCCCTGGCAGAGCTGGGTGTAGAGCGCCAGCGGGTCGGCCACATAGGGGGCGTTGAGCTTGAGGGTATCGAATTCACCCAGGGGCAAGCGAGTCGTATTGACGGTCATAGTGCGTTCCCTTGCGTGTGATGCGTTTTACCGATGTTCATGACGTTGAATACCTTGAAAAAATGCCTTGGAAATTACGTTGGTTTGGCAGCTTCAGTAGGGATGCCATCGCCATGTCAGTGTTCTTGTCTGAATTCTCGGTTTCATCACAGGTCCATTTGCCGGATAATAAAAAAGCCCGCTGGGGTCAGCGGGCTTTTTCTTTGGGTTCTTAATTTGCTGTCAGATTACAGATACAGCAACGACCACACGCCCGCATGTCAGGGAGTGTGCCACCACCAGATGGTCAGGATGGAAGTCGTTTGCATGATAAAGTCCTGTAAAAAGATGTTTGCAATGAAGTGCCTACAGAAAACGATAAAGCCGCGGCCAAGTCAAGTCGCTTTTTTGCCTATCTATCCCGATGGGGACCTGACCATGAGAGCGGAATAACCTGATGAGATTCGATCTTCACTGCCATACCACTGCCTCCGACGGCGTGCTGAGCCCCGCCGATCTGGTGCGCCGCGCCGCCGAAAAACAGGTCGAGGTGTTAGCAGTCACTGACCACGATACCCTTGACGGGCTTGATGAAGTACGCCGTACCATCGAAGCCGAGCAACTGCCGCTGCGACTGGTAAGCGGGGTCGAGATCTCCACCGGCTGGGAGCACCACGAGATCCATGTGGTGGCGCTGGGGGTGGATGAAAAAAATCCGCAGCTGGTGGCGTTTTTGGCGGGGCAACGGGCTCGCCGCGAGACGCGCGCACTGGAAATAGGGCGCCGTCTGGAGAAGTGCCTCATCCCCGGCACCTATGAAGAGGCCAAGGCGCTTGCCGGTGATGCTGCCGTGACCCGGGCCCATTTTGCCCGTGTGCTGGTGGCGCGCGGTGTGGCCGACAACATGCAGAAGGTATTCAAAAAGTATCTGAGCCGTGGCAATAAGGGTTATGCCCCGGCCGAATGGCCCGAGATGAGCGAGGCCATCACCGCTATTCACGCCGCCGGTGGGTTGGCGGTACTGGCTCACCCCAGCCGTTACGATCTCACCGCCAAGTGGATCAAGCGGCTGCTGGTGGCCTTCAAGGCGGCCGGTGGCGATGCCATGGAGGTGTCACTTCCCCAGCAGAGTCCGCAGGAACGGGCCAATCTGGGCCAGTGGGCCAAGGATCACGACCTCTATATTTCGGTGGGGTCTGATTTTCATTTTCCGTCCAGCTGGACCGAGCTGGGCCGCCACCTCTGGTTGCCAAAAGAAGGCATGCCGGTCTGGCTGGCCTATCCGGACCACTTTGGTCTCACCACCGAGCAGCACGCCGCCCTGCTGGCCAATCGCTAGCACAAGGTTGGCCGGTTGGCCCTCTGTTGCATGGGAGGGTAAACCGGCGTCAAACAGGTTAAGGTAGCGTCATGGGTCTGGAACCCGTGACCATACGAGCGGGCAGGCATTGCTGCCCCCATTGCGAGAACGAGCTATGAGTCAGCATTTTTACGTACACCCGGAAAACCCCCAGGCCCGTCTGATCGGCCAGGCGGTGCAGATCATCCAGAACGGCGGCGTCATTGCCTATCCGACCGATTCCGGCTATGCGCTCGGTTGCCAGATGGGTGACAAGGGCGCGCTGGAGCGCATCTGCCGCATCCGTCGCATTGACCCCACCCACGACTTCACCCTGGTGTGCCGGGATCTCTCCGAGATCTCTACCTATGCCAAGGTAGACAACACGGCGTTTCGCCTGATCAAGAACAACACCCCCGGCCCCTACACCTTCATCTTCAAGGCCACCAAGGAGGTGCCGCGCCGCCTGATGAACGAGAAGAAGAAGACCATCGGCATCCGGGTGCCGGACAACAAGATTGCCCAGGCGCTGTTGGAAGCCCTCGGCGAGCCGCTGCTCTCCACCACCCTGATCCTGCCGGAATCTGACATGGCGGAGTTCGACCCGGAGGAGATCTTCGACAAGCTGGGCAAACAGCTGGATCTGGTGGTCAATGGCGGTTATCTGGGCGAGCAGCCCACTACCGTGGTGGACTTCTCCGACGACGAGACAGTGCTGCGTCGTCGCGGTGCCGGGGATCCCACGCCGTTTGAGTGATACTGCCGATCCGGCACCTGTGATGGCCACGCCAGCACAGGTCACCATGGGGGAGGTGCTTGCCCCATCCCCCATCGCGAAAGTGCTGGGGCAGCCCTACCATGAGCTGCCCCAGGATCTGTTTATTCCGCCCGATGCGCTGGAAGTGTTTCTCGATACCTTCGAGGGGCCCCTCGATCTGCTGCTCTATCTCATTCGGCGCCAGCAGCTGGATATCCTGAACCTGCCAATCCTGCAGATCACCGCCCAGTACATGGAGTACGTGGAGCTGATGCAGGGGCTCAATCTGGAGCTGGCGGCTGAATATCTGCTGATGGCGGCCTGGCTCGCGGAGATCAAATCCCGTCTTTTGCTGCCCAAGGCCCCCGAGCTTGAGGACGAAGAAGAGGGAGAAGATCCCCGCGTCACCCTTATTCGTCGATTGCAAGAATATGAGCGCTTCAAGGTGGGGGGCGAGCGCCTCAATGCCTTGCCACGAGTGGAGCGGGAGATTTATATCGCCGCCGCCCTGCCGCCGGATTTCGGCTCTCTCAAGCCACTGACTCCCGATGTTTCACTGGTTGAGCTCGCCCTTTACATGCAAAGTGTGGTAAAACGCGCGACTCATTTCGAACATCACCAGATCCGCCGTGAGCAGATCCCGACCCGGGTGCGCATGGCGGAGATCTTGGCCATGCTCTCTCTGGGCCAGACATTGCGGCTGGAACAGGTACTCAAAATGGAAGAGGGACGCATGGGGGTGCTGGTGACGTTTCTGGCGCTGCTGGAGCTGTGCAAGGAGTCCCTGATCTGGATCCTGCAGGCCGAACCCCTGGGTCCTATCCATTTTGCCCTGGCGAGCCAAGAGGAGACCGGGGAGCGTGAACATGCGCACTGAGTTGTTTTCTTTGTCACTTCCTCGCAGCCAATTTGCCGGGGGTTGCGTGCATTTCCTGTTGCCCAGCCAGCCTGACGTCATGAGCAAGGAGGGCAACCGTGGCGCTGCCTGCTGAACGACTCAAGACACTGGTCGAAGCCGCGATTTTTATTGCCGGGCGCCCCTTGACCGTGAGCGAGCTGAAAAGCGGTGTGCTGGCGGATTACCCCGTCACCGGCCGCTATATTCAGCTGCTGCTGGCCGAATTGCGACAGGATTACAGCGAGCGGGGAGTGGAGCTTAAAGAAGTTGCCTCCGGCTGGCGTTTTCAGGCGCGCCAGGAGTATGCCGAGGAGCTTTCAAGGCTCTGGAGCGAACGGGCTCCCCGTTATTCGCGCGCCGTGATGGAGACGCTGACACTGATTGCGTATCGTCAGCCCATCACCCGGGCCGAGATCGAAGCCATCCGCGGGGTGGCGGTGTCGAGCCAGATAGTGAATACCCTGAAAGACCGTGGTTGGGTGCGCAGCGTCGGTCACAAGGAGGTGGTGGGTCGCCCGGAGCTGCTCGCCACCACCCGGGAATTTCTGGATTATTTCAATCTGCAGAGCCTGGAGCAGCTCCCCGAGCTGGATCCTGAACTGCAAACCCCCCTGGCCGTTATGCCGGCTGAGGGCCGTGAAACCTGATCCATGTTGTTGGCATTTGCCAAGGCGCGGGCCAGGTCTCTTAATGATTAAAGTGGTGCCGGATTGCCCCGACGGGATCTAGCACAGTAGTCAACGTTGCCCGTTATGCTGGCGGGCAGCGATCAACAATCAGGTAACCCCGATGAGTGAAAAACTGCAAAAAGTGTTGGCCCGCGCGGGTCACGGCTCCCGTCGTGAGATGGAGGCCCTGATCACCGCAGGTCGGGTCAGTGTGGATGGCAAGGTCGCCACACTGGGAGATCGCGTCGAAGTGAACGCCGTGATCCGTGTCGATGGCCATACGGTCAAGACCCGTGCCGAGGAAGAGATGATCTGCCGTGTGCTGGCGTATCACAAGCCCGAAGGGGAGATGTGTACCCGTCACGATCCGGAAGGTCGTCCGACCGTGTTCGATCGTCTGCCCAAGCTGGACAGTGCCCGCTGGATCGCGGTAGGCCGTCTCGACGTCAACACCTCCGGCCTGTTGCTGTTCACCACAGACGGTGAACTGGCCAACCGCCTGATGCACCCGAGTCACGAAGTGGAGCGCGAATACGCGGTGCGCGTGTTTGGCGAGATCACCGAAGCCATGTTGCAGCGCCTGCGCAAAGGCGTGCAGCTGGAAGATGGCATGGCCAAGTTCAACAAGATCAAACCGGCCGGCGGTGAAGGTCTGAACCAGTGGTTCAACGTCACCCTGACCGAAGGTCGCAACCGTGAAGTGCGCCGCCTGTGGGAATCCCAGGAAGTGCAGGTGAGCCGCCTGATGCGGGTGCGCTACGGCGACGTCACTCTGGATCGTGGCATCCCCCGCGGTGGCTGGCAGGAGCTGAAACTGCCGGAAGTGAACTACCTGCGCGGCCTGGTCAACATGCCGCCGGAGACCGAATCCAAGGTTGATTTGCAGCAGGATGGCAAGAGTACCCGCCACAAGCAGGCTGCCCAGATCCGTCGTGCCGTCAAGCGTCACAAGGACATGCAGGGTATGGAGCCGCGCGCCCGCAGCACCACGGCCCGCCGCAAGCCAACTTCCTCTACCCGCAACTCGGGTACCGGCAGCAAGTAAGCATTACGCTGAGCCTCATGGGTTCATGCAAGGAAAGGCCCGCCTCTCAGGCGGGCCTTTTTGTTGCTGCTGTTTGCCGCTTATTATTCCAATCCCCTCCTTGCTGAATTAAACCACCCGGCGGACCCGCTGCGGGAGAGGGGCAAGGTTGCTCTGCCAGAGCGGGCTTGTTAGCCTTTGCGGCACTGATACAGGAGATAATAATGAGCAAGGTACTTGATGAGCTGCTGGCACTGCTGGCGCTTGAAAAAATCGAGGAGGGCCTGTTTCGGGGCCAGAGCCAGGATCTCGGTCTGCGGGCCGTGTTTGGCGGACAGGTAATGGGGCAGGCCTTGTCAGCCGCCAAACAGACGGTGGCCGGCGATCGTCAGGTGCACAGTTTCCACTCCTACTTCCTGCGCCCCGGTGATGCCAATCGTCCCATCATCTACGACGTGGAGAATATCCGTGACGGCCAGACCGTCTCCACCCGCCGGGTCAAGGCCATTCAGGGTGGCAAGCCCATCTTCTATCTCAACGCATCGTTTCAGGTCGAGGCCGAAGGGTTCGAGCATCAGATAAGTATGCCGGCGGGGATTACCCCACCCGAGCAGCTCAAGAGCGAACTGGAGCTGGTGCGTCCCTACGAGCATCAGATCCCGCCCGCCCTGCGCGACAAGATCATGTGCGAGAAACCCATCGAGATCCGCCCTGTGACCCTGGTCGACCCGATCCGTCCGGATGTGCACGAGCCGCTGCGCCATGTCTGGTTCAAGGCCAATGGCCAGATGCCTGATGATCAGCGGGTCCACAAGTACCTGCTGGCCTATGCCTCCGATTTCCACTTCCTGTTTACCGCCCTGCAGCCCCATGGCGTCTCATACTGGGAGCCGGACATGCAGGTGGCCACCATAGATCACTCCATGTGGTTCCACCGGGACTTCCGGCTGGATGACTGGCTGCTCTACGTGGTGGACAGCCCGAGCGCCAGCGCAGGTCGCGGTCTGGTGCGCGGCCAGTTCTTCACCCGCGATGGTGTGCTGGTGGCGAGCACGGCGCAGGAGGGGGTGATCCGCCGGCGCGGTTGACCTCAGATGCCAACCATAAAAAACGGGAGCCAGTGGCTCCCGTTTTGTTTTCCGAACCGGCAATCAGGCCGTTTCACGCTCGGGGGCGAGCTGTGCTTCCCCACCCTGGGCGAAACGGTCGGCCCACAGGGCGATGACGCCGTCACCTGTGACGTTGCAGGCGGTGCCGAAGCTGTCTTGCGCCAGGTAGAGGGCGATCATCAGGGCGATGGAGGCTTCCCCGAAACCCAGCATGGAGGTGAGCAGACCCAGGGCCGACATGACGCCGCCACCCGGTGCGCCCGGTGCGGCTATCATGATGACGCCTAGCATCATGATGAAGGGCAGCATGGTGCCATAGCCGGGAATGGCCAGGTGCTCGGAGAGGAACATGACGGCGGTGGCGCAGGTCACCAGGGTGATGGTGGAGCCACACAGGTGGATAGTGGCGCACAGCGGCACTGTGAAGTTGGCGATGCCATGGCTCACGCCGTTGTTCTTGCTGGCCTGCAGCGCAACCGGAATGGTGGCGGCGCTGGACATGGTTCCCAGTGCAGTGAAGTAGGCGGGCAGCATGTTCTTGATGAGCATGGCGGGTGAGCGACCGAGCGCCAGACCCGTGCCGACGAACAGCACGCTGAGCCAGAACCAGTGCATGACGATGGCCATCACCAGCACCACGCCGAAGGTCTTGAGGGTGGCAAAGACGGTGCCCTCCACCGTCATCTCGACGAAGACGCCGGCGATGTAGAGTGGCAGCAGCGGGATAATCACGCGGGCCAGCAGGCGGTCTATGATGTCACGGCCCTGATCGGCGACCCGGCGCAGGTCGGTGGCCTGGGTGGCGCTGATGCCAATGCCGAACACGAAGGCGGCGGCCAGGGCAGACATGACCCCGAACAGCGGCGGTATCTCCAGATTGATGTAGGAGGCAAGCTTTACGGCGGTTTCCGTGGTGGGCTCGGCGGCTGTGGTCAGCAGCGGGATCAGATGGCTTGCCACGGTAAAGGCGAACAGACCTGCCAGTATGGTGGAGCAATAAGAGAGTGCCACCGTCTTGCCCAGCAGCTTGCCGGAGTTCTTCGGCAGGCTGGCGATACCGCTCATGATGAAGAACAGAATGATGAGCGGAATGGTGAAGGTGATCAGCTGACCTATGACTGTCTTGGCCGTAAACAGCAGGCGTGCAACCCATTCCGGGGCGTAGAGACCGAGCAAGAGACCGGCAAGAATACCGGCAACCAGTTTGAGGACAAGTTTCATAAGGAAATCCAGGTGTTAGTGTCTGATTTGTTATTTAATTCTGATTTTAATGCCGCTTTTTAACACAAGTACCGCATCTTGTCTTCCAACACCTGGTTAACTCAGAGTTAAATATTGTTAGCTGGATGATGAATTGCGAGGGATGGGCCCCTTGAAGCGACGGCGGCGATATTGATTCGTGGTGGGGGCGAGATCGGGTAGCCGGATCAGCAGGGCATGCAGCCAGCGGCCGTGCTCGGCATCCTCGCCGCACCAGCTCTGATGCAGCTCAAACGGCAGGGGGGCGATCAGTTGTTGCAGGCGGGCTTCATCGAGCCGGGTCTGCAGCGGGTATTCGTCCTGTGAGGATGCCACTGGGTTGCCGGATTTGCCCTCGTCATAAGGGAAGGAGCAGTAGAGCGGCGCCCGGGGTTTGAGCAGGCTGGCGAGATGCATCAGGGCGGAGGCAAGCTCCTCCTCGACCAGGCAGGGCAGGGAGCCGCTGGCCCAGATGCCGTCAAAGGGCAGGACGTTGTGCATCTGCTCGAAGCGGCAGACCCGCACCGGCTGGCCGCAGCGGCGCGAGGCCAGCTTCGCCTGGGCCAGGCTGGCATCAAATGCGGTGACCATGAACCCCTGCTGCCGGAAAAAGAGCAGATCCTCGCCCGCTCCGCAGCCCGCTTCCAGCAGATGGGCGCCTGCCGCCAGCGGTTTCAGAAAACGCTGACGGGCTGACAGTGTGCCTGGATCCGCCACAGATGGCAGACTGGGGGAGGCATCATGGTTGGGCTGTAGCGATATGGACATGGCAGGCACCTTCTTTCGGGGGCACTACTCTAGCAAATTTGGCGGCGGGCTACCAAAGGCTCAGGTAAGCGAAATAATGCCGCCTGGGTGGACACTGATCCGTGACGCTGTGACTACCTCCTGGCTGAGCAAGAAGCTGGGCAAGATCCCGTTGCGCCTGCCAGCAAGGAATGCGGGCCAGCTCGGAGCTGGCCCATGCAGATCAGGGGCGGCGGGTGGCCGGGCCGTTTGGCAGGGCTATCAGGGTAAACAGGCTGTCGAGCAGGAAATCGGCCTCGCGGGTCAGGTTGATACGCTCAGGGAAGTGCAGCCAGTTGATGATGTAGCCATCCAGGGTGCAGTGCAGCAGGGTGGCGGCGCGCTGGGTATCCAGCGTCTTGGGGAGTTGACCCTGGCGGATGGCATTGGTCAGGGTGATCTCAAGATCCCGGAAAAAGTTGGCGGCCTGGCCGCGCATATGTTCGCGCAGGGAGATGGCTTCCCCTTCCAGCGATTCCAGATTGAACATGATGGTGAACATCTGCTGATGAGCCGGATTGGTACTGATCTTCACCAGCACCTCCTTGAGGAAGCTGCGCAGCTTGCCGAGGGGATCGGGCTCCTGCTCGGCAACGCAGGCATCGAGCTGGTGGGAGAGCGGCTGGCACAGCTCCTCCCACAAGGAGACGAACAGCTCTTCTTTATTCTTGAAGTGCCAGTAGATGGCGCCACGGGTCAGGTCGGCGGCCCTGGCAATATCGGTCAGGCTGGTCTTGGCCAAGCCGTGTGAACAGAACAGATTAAGGGCCGTACTCATGATGTGGCAGCGGGTCTGCTGCGCCTCTTCTTTGGTTCTTCTGGCCATCGATATCTGCGCCTTGTAAAAGTAAAAAAAGTCACTTACATACATTTATGAATGTATGTATATTGCCTCATCTTTCCGATTTTACCAACAGGGACCTGTAAACCCTGTGGTTATTCATTGACTGACAAAGGTTAAGGTTCTCCATGCATAAACATATTCTCGCACGTTCGGTTGGCCTTGCCCTGCTGGCAGGTGGTCTGCTGGCAGCTTGTGGCGAACAGGGCGGTGCCCAGCAAGGGCCGGGTGACATGCCACCCGCCGCCGTGGATGTGGTGACCCTGCACACGGCACCGCTGCAACTCACCTCTGAGCTGACCGGTCGCAGCGCGCCGCTGCGGGTCGCCGAGGTGCGTCCCCAGGTGAGTGGCATCATTCTCAAGCGTCTGTTTACCGAAGGCAGCGACGTCAAGGCCGGGCAACTGCTCTATCAGATCGATCCTGCGGTTTATCAGGCCAACGTGGCCAGTGCCAAGGCCAATCTGGCCAAGGCGCAGGCCAATGAGCAGAGCGCTCGCCTCAAGGCAAAGCGTTATGCCGAACTGGTGAAGGTGAAAGCCATCAGCAGCCAGGAGTATGACGACGCCGATGCCGCCTGGAAGCAGCAACTGGCCGAGATAGGCGCTGCCAAGGCGGCCTTGCAGAGTGCCAACATCAATCTGGCCTATACCCGCATCACGGCCCCCATCAGCGGTCGCATCGGCAAGTCCGCGGTGACCGAGGGTGCCCTGGTGACAGCCCAGCAGGCTGACAGCCTTACCTCCATCCAGCAGCTCGATCCCATGTATGTGGATGTGCGTCAGTCCACCGCCGACCTGCTGCGCCTCAAGCGCCAGATCGCCGATGGCAAGCTCGTTCAGGACGAGAACAAGGGCGCCAAGGTGCGCTTCCAGCTGGAAGATGGCAGCAGCTACAGCGAAGAGGGCTCATTGCAGTTCTCCGACGTGACCGTGGATGAGACCACCGGCATGGTGACTCTTCGGGTGATAGTGCCGAACCCTCATCAACTGTTGCTGCCCGGCATGTTCATGCGCGCCACTCTGCAAGAGGGCGAGCGTGCAAAAGGGCTGCTGGTGCCGCAAACCGCCGTGACCCGCACCCCCAAGGGGGGCGCTACCGTCATGGTGGTGACGGCGGACAACAAGGTCGAGCTGCGCGAGGTGCAGGTGAGCCGCATCGTTGGCAGTGACTGGGTGGTGGAATCCGGTCTCAAGACGGGTGAGCGGGTGATCGTCGCCGGTCTGCAAAAAGTACAACCCGGGGCTGTCGTCGCGCCCACTGAACAGGCGGCCAACGCGCCGTCTGAAC
Source organism: Aeromonas sp. D3 (assembly GCF_027705025.1). NCBI lineage: Bacteria > Pseudomonadati > Pseudomonadota > Gammaproteobacteria > Aeromonadales > Aeromonadaceae > Aeromonas > Aeromonas sp. D3. The sequence continues at coordinate 17,936 of NZ_JAPDBE010000021.1, forward strand.
AGACCCCGGCCAACAAGTAGGATGGAGTAGTCGCCTCATGGCACGATTTTTCATAGACAGACCCATTTTCGCCTGGGTAATTGCCCTGGTGATCATGCTGGCAGGGAGCCTGGCCATCATAGGCCTGCCGATCGCCCAGTATCCCAGCATTGCACCGCCCGCCGTGGGCATCTCTGCAAGCTATCCGGGAGCTTCTGCCAAGACGGTAGAAGACTCTGTGACCCAGATCATCGAGCAGAACATGACGGGGCTGGATCACCTGCTCTACATGTCTTCTCAATCTGATTCCTCCGGCAATGTGTCGGTGACCCTCACCTTCCAGGCGGGGACAGATCCCGATATCGCCCAGGTGCAGGTGCAGAACAAGCTGCAGCAGGCGATGTCGCTGTTGCCGCAAGAGGTTCAGCAGCAGGGGATCCGGGTTCAGAAAACCTCCAGCAGCTTCCTGATGGTGGCGGCCTTCATCTCCGGTGACGGCAGCATGAACAACGATGACCTGGCCGACTATGTGGTGGCCAACATCAAGGAGCCGCTGAGCCGTCTGGACGGGGTAGGGGACATCACACTGTTCGGCAGCCAGTACTCCATGCGTGTCTGGCTCGATCCGAACAAACTCACCCGGGTACAGATGACCCCGATTGATGTGCAGAACGCCATCAAGGCACAGAATGCCCAGGTGGCGTTTGGCAAGGTGGGGGGCACGCCCTCGGTCGAAAGTCAGCAGTTTACTGCCACCATCATGGGGCAGACCCGTCTCTCTACCGTGGAGGAGTTCAACAATATCCTGCTGCGGGTGAATCAGGACGGTTCCAAGGTACGGTTGCAGGATGTGGCCCGGGTTGAGCTGGCGGGTGAAAACTACGACGCCGATGCACTCTACAACGGCCAGTCTACCGCGGCGGTTGCCATCAAGCTGGCGACCGGTGCCAACGCCCTCGATACCGCCGAGAAGATCCGCGGCAAGCTGGACGAGCTCTCCGCCTACTTCCCGGCCAACATGAAGGTGGTCTATCCGTACGACACTACCCCCTTCGTGCAGATCTCCATCGAGGAGGTGGTACAGACCCTGATCGAGGCGATCTTCCTGGTGTTCTGCGTCATGTATCTGTTCTTGCAGAACTTCCGTGCCACCCTGATCCCGACCATAGCCGTGCCGGTTGTATTGCTTGGGACCTTTGGCGTCATGTCGGCGTTCGGCTTCTCCATCAATACCCTGACCATGTTTGGTCTGGTGCTGGCCATCGGCCTGCTGGTGGATGATGCCATCGTGGTGGTGGAGAACGTGGAGCGGCTGATGAGCGAGGAGGATCTCTCCCCGCTGGAAGCGACCCGCAAGTCCATGACCCAGATCACCGGTGCCCTGGTGGGGATCGCCCTGGTGCTCTCTGCGGTCTTTGTGCCCATGGCCTTCTTTGGTGGTTCGACCGGTGCCATCTATCGCCAGTTCTCTCTCACTATCGTCTCGGCCATGGTGTTGTCTGTGCTGGTGGCCCTGATCCTGACGCCGGCACTGTGTGCCACCCTGCTCAAGCCCATCAAGCATGGGGAGTTTGGTGCCCAGCGTGGCTTCTTCGGCTGGTTCAACCGGGCCTTTGATTCTGGTGCCAACCGCTACCAGAGCGGTGTGCGCAAGGTGATCAAGCAGGGCGCCCGCTACAGCATCATCTATGTCGCCATGTTGGCGGTGCTGGCCGTGCTGTTTATGCGCATGCCCACCTCCTTCCTGCCGGAAGAGGATCAGGGTGTCATCATGTCCATGGTGCAACTGCCGGTCGGCGCTACCAAGCAGCGCACCGAAGTGGTACTGGCGGACATGCGCGATTACTTCCTGAAAAACGAGAAGGACAACGTCGACTCTGTGCTGACGGTGGCGGGCTTCAGCTTCGCCGGTAGCGGCCAGAACAGCGGCATGGCGTTTATCAAGCTGAAAGACTGGAAAGAGCGCAGCAGCCCGGATCGCAGCGCCAATGCCATCATAGGCCGCGCCATGGGTTATCTGTTCAGCATCAAGGAAGCCCAGGTGTTCGCCTTCAACCTGCCTCCCATTCCTGAACTGGGCACGGCCACCGGCTTTGACTTCTACCTGCAAGATCGCGCAGGACTGGGTCATGACAAGCTGATGGCGGCGCGCAACCAGTTGCTTGGCATGGCGGCGCAGGATCCCAACCTGGTGCGGGTGCGCCCGAACGGGATGGAAGACACGCCCCAGCTCGATGTCAAGATTGACTACGAGAAGGCGCTGGCCCAGGGGCTCTCCATCAGCGACATCAACAGCACCCTCTCTACGGCCTGGGGCTCTTCTTACGTGAACGACTTCGTCGACCGGGGTCGGGTCAAGAAGGTCTACCTGCAGGCGGATGCCCCCTTCCGGATGAACCCGGAAGATCTCAAGCTGTGGTATGTGCGCAACAGCACAGGCCAGATGGTGCCCTTCTCCGCTTTTGCCAGCACTGAGTGGAGCTTCGGTTCGCCCCGTCTGGAACGCTATAACGGCGTCTCGGCGATGGAGATAGTGGGTGAAGCCGCGCCAGGCAAGAGTACCGGTGACGCCATGGCGGCCATCGAGCAGATAGTGAAGCAGTTGCCGGAAGGGATAGGTATCGAGTGGACCGGCCTCTCCTTGCAGGAGCGGCAAGCGGGTTCCCAGGCGCCGGCCTTGTACGCCATCTCCCTGTTGGTGGTGTTCCTCTGTCTGGCGGCGCTGTACGAGAGCTGGAGCATTCCCTTCTCCGTCATGCTGGTGGTACCGCTCGGAGTCTTGGGGGCCATATTGGCAGCGACCATGCGCGGGCTGGAGAACGACGTCTACTTCCAGGTGGGCTTGCTCACAACCATAGGGTTGTCGGCCAAGAACGCGATACTTATCGTCGAGTTTGCCAAGGAGTTGTACGACAAGGGAATGGGCTTGGGTGAAGCCGTGGTGGAGGCTGCGCGTCTGCGTCTGCGTCCCATCCTGATGACCTCCCTCGCCTTTATCCTGGGTGTACTGCCGCTGGTCATCAGCTCAGGGGCCGGTGCCAGTAGCCGTAACGCCATCGGGACCGGCGTGATGGGGGGGATGATCAGTGCGACCGTGCTGGCCATCTTCTTCGTGCCGCTGTTCTTCGTGCTGGTGACTCGCCACTTCACCAAGCACAATTCACAGGAAGAGCAGGCTGCGCTTGCCAAGGGGACCCATCATGACTAAGACGCTGGTCGCCTTGAGCGTGACACTGCTGCTGGGGGCCTGTTCCATGGCCCCTGACTATCAAAGACCTGAATTACCCCAAGGCGCCTCCTGGCAGAGCAATGAGACAGCAGGGGAGGCGGCCGTCTCCCCCTGGCAGCAACAGTTCCTCGACCCGACGCTGCAAAGGCTCATCGACACGGCACTGGAGAACAACCGGGATCTGCGGATCGCGGCTCTCAACGTCGAGGCGTATGAAGCCAGGTACCGTATTCAGCGGGCGGCGCAACTGCCGACCCTGGCAGCGAACGGCTCGGGCACCCGCCAGCAGGGATCCGACGATCTCAGCAGCACGGGGCAGGGGACTATCAGCAGCCAGTACGATGCCAATCTCGGCATCACAGCCTATGAGCTGGACCTGTTTGGCCGGATCCAGAGCCTCAAAGATCAGGCTCTGGAGACCTACCTTGCCGAGATTGAGACCCGGCGCAGCACCCAGATTGCACTGATAGCGTCGGTGGCCAATGCCTATCTCACCTTGCTGGCGGATCAGGAGTTGCTGGCGCTGAGCGAGGCGACTCTGTCGACCGAGCAGGAGAGTTATGGCCTGACCGAGCACAAGTATCGCCTGGGCGCCGCCTCAGAGATGGAGCTTGCCCAGGGGCGTACCGCACTGGAAAGCGCCCGTGTCAGCCTGGCCCAGTACCAACGCCAGGTGAAGCAGGATCGCAATGGTCTGGCACTACTCCTTGGCACCCAGGTTCCTGTGCTGGACAGCCAGCCAGTGACCCTGGCCGAGGTAAAACTGGCGGCGATCCCGGTGGGCGCGCCTTCGAGCTTGCTGCAACAGCGCCCGGATATTCTGGCCGCCGAGCACAGTCTGAAGGCGGCCAATGCCAATATAGGCGCGGCGCGCGCCGCCTTCTTCCCCTCCATCTCGCTCACCGCGACGGCGGGGACGGCCAGCAACCAGCTGAGCGGCCTGTTTGACGGAGGAACCGGCACCTGGTCGTTTATCCCCCAGATCAACCTGCCCATCTTCGACGGTGGGAAACGTATCGCCGATCTTGATGTGGCTGAAGTGAGTACCCGGCAGGCGGTGGCGAGCTACGAGAAGAGCATCCAGACCGCCTTCAAGGAGGTTGCGGATACCCTCGGTGCCCAGTCGGACTATCAGCAGCAGTTGCAGGCACAGCAGGCTCTGGTCGAAGCCAACCAGACCTATTTCAAGCTGGCGGAGTTCCGTTATGAGCAAGGTGTGGACAGTTACCTGACCCGGCTCGATGCCCAGCGTTCGTTGTTCAGTGCCAAGCAGGGCCTGATCAGCACCCGTCTGGCCCAGCTGACCAACCAGGTGGCGCTCTACAAGGCCATAGGTGGTGGTTGGCAAGCCCCCGACACGACGACGGAGCAGCAGTAGCGATTACCTCCCACTTTGGGTTATCATATGCCACAGGGCGAACCATCCGGTTCGCCCTGTTTTTTTTGAGCAAGATCATATGCGTATGGCACCTTGATGACATAATGCGTCGTGCTTTATCAAGTTGGGACCCCTGTTTCCGATGTCCAGCTCATTGAGTAGTATGTGAATGGGCTGCAACACCGCAAAATGGTACTTGAACAGTGTTCGGAAGATAGGTAAGACCCTTTCAGGACCATACATATTAGTGCTTGTCGCACGACCTGGTGAGTAAAAAATTCATTTTTGCGTTTAAGATCAAAGAAATAGTAACTCAACAAGCGAAAGACTAGCCGCAACTGTTCTCGCCTTATATAAGCAAAGAGCGGGAACGGAAAGAGAGTGAGCCAGGATGACGCATTAACCAGATCAAGGGTCAGATCTGACGGTGCAACAGATCGCTAAAGGCGTTACAATCCACCGCTATCGTTGAAATGGAATAACTCAATAAGATAGGTTCGAACATCAACGTCTCATCGAACCTTATTAAGCAAGTAGTTGGCAAGGGTAGTAGCCGCTACGCCACAAGCTGGAGGGCATGATGGCCAACAGCACACTCATTCTGGTTAAAATCAGCGAACTGGGAGCTGTAACTCAGGGGCGGTAGCCATTGCACTTTTCCCCTTGATAGTCAGAAATCTGCCGGTCAGACATGTTTATCCTTGTCTCCAGTCTCATTGTTGCAACTCGTTTTACCTTCATTTTTTATATTCATTTCAAGAGCATACCTATGAAAATCCTTGTCACTGGTGGCGCTGGCTTTATCGGGTCGGCGGTTGTTCGTCATATTATTCGAAACACGCAGGATGCAGTGGTCAATCTCGACAAACTCACCTATGCGGGGAATCTGGAGTCCCTGGCCGACGTGGCAACCAGTACTCGCTATGCCTTTGAACAAGTGGATATCTGCAACCGTGGTGAACTGGATCGGGTGTTTGCTCTGCATCAACCGGATGCCGTGATGCATTTGGCGGCCGAGAGCCATGTCGATCGCTCCATCACGGGGCCTGCCGATTTCATCGAAACCAATATTGTTGGCACCTATACGTTGCTGGAAGCGGCGCGCGCTTACTGGAACGAATTGAACGATACACGCAAGGCGGCTTTCCGCTTCCACCATATCTCTACCGATGAGGTGTATGGCGATCTGCCTCACCCGGATGAGGTAAATAGTGAAGAGTCGTTGCCGCTGTTTACCGAGACCACCCCCTATGCTCCGAGCAGCCCCTATTCTGCCTCCAAGGCCTCCAGCGACCATCTGGTCCGCGCCTGGCGCCGAACTTACGGCCTGCCGACCCTGGTCACCAATTGCTCCAACAACTATGGCCCCTACCACTTCCCCGAGAAGCTGATCCCGCTGGTCATTCTTAACGCGCTGGATGGCAAGCCGTTACCTGTCTATGGCAAGGGCGACCAGATCCGTGACTGGCTCTATGTGGAAGACCACGCGCGCGCGCTCTACAAGGTGGTGACCACGGGCTTGGTGGGGGAGACCTATAACATCGGCGGTCACAACGAGAAGCAGAATCTGGAGGTGGTCCACACCATCTGCGATTTGCTCGACGAGATGGTCCCCAAGGCTGGTTCTTACCGCGATCAAATTACCTATGTGGCGGATCGCCCCGGTCACGATCGCCGCTATGCCATCGACGCCAGCAAGATGAGCGCCGAGCTGAACTGGCAACCGCAAGAGACCTTCGAGTCCGGCATCCGCAAGACGGTACAGTGGTACTTGGATAATCAGCAGTGGGTTAATAATGTGAAGAGCGGAGCCTACCAATCTTGGATTGATCAGCAGTATGGGGAGAGGAAGTAATGAAAGGTATTATTCTGGCAGGTGGTTCTGGAACCCGTCTTTACCCTATCACCATGGGTGTTTCCAAGCAGTTACTTCCTGTTTATGACAAACCCATGATTTACTATCCTCTGTCAGTATTAATGTTGGCCGGCATCAGAGATATTTTGATTATTACTACCCCAGAAGATCAGACAAGTTTCCAGCGTCTATTGGGTGATGGTAGCCAGTTTGGTATTTCGCTGACTTATGCAGTACAACCAACCCCCGATGGGCTTGCCCAAGCGTTTATCATTGGTGAAGAGTTTATTAGTAACGACTCTGTCTGCTTGATATTGGGTGACAATATGTTTTGGGGGCAGGGTTTTTCGCCGATGTTGCTCGATGCCGCAGGCAGAAAGGAAGGCGCAACAGTCTTTGGCTATAAGGTTCAAGATCCTGAGCGGTTTGGTATTGTTGAATTTGATGATAAACAAAGTGTCATCTCCATTGAAGAAAAGCCTGCACAGCCTAAGTCACATTTTGCTGTTACCGGATTGTATTTCTATGATAACCAGGTTGTAGATTTTGCCAAACAGGTCGAACCCTCCAAACGAGGGGAGCTTGAGATAACCAGTATTAATCAGATGTACCTTGAGCGTAATCAGCTCAATGTTGAGCTGTTGGGACGTGGTTTTGCCTGGCTTGACAGCGGTACTCATGAGAGCTTGCTTGAGGCGTCTAATTTTGTGGCAACAATAGAGGCTCGACAAGGCTTTAAAATAGCGTGTCTCGAAGAAATTGCATTGCGTAATGGTTGGTTGAGTAGCTCTGACGTCGCCATTGTTGCACAGAGGATGGCCAAGAATGGTTACGGGCAATATCTACTGGATCTGATAAAGGATTAACAATGAGTTTGATAACGTTGATTGACCTGCCCGTGTTAGGGGATGAGCGTGGTTCGTTGGTAGCTCTTCAAAGGAATAGAAATATTCCGTTTGAAATAAAACGTGTTTACTACATTTACGGTACTCAAAAAGGTGTTGCTCGTGGTTTCCATGCCCATAAAGAGTTAAAACAAGTTGCCATTTGCTTGAGTGGCAGTTGCCGTTTTGTCATGGATGATGGAGTTCAGAAAAATGAAGTTATATTAAACTCGCCATCACAGGGCTTGTTGATTGATGTCATGCAGTGGCATGAGATGTATGATTTTAGTGAAGATTGTATATTATTGGTATTAGCTAGCGATATTTATGATGAAGCTGATTATATAAGAAGTTATAACGAATACATTAAGGGCGTATCAAATGCTAGAATCTAAAACCATTAATATGAGGTTAATAAGTGAAGATGATGCCGAGTTTATTCTGAAGTTAAGATTGGATGAAAGGTATAATAGGTTTTTGTCAGCTGTAGACGATAATGTAGATAACCAAAAGGCTTGGATAAGAAGATATAAAAAGGACGAAGAAGAACGCAAACAATTTTATTTTATTATTGAAAGAAAGGATGGGATTCCTTGTGGTACGGTCAGAATATATGACATCAAAGATGAGTCGTTTTGTTGGGGAAGCTGGATACTCAATGAAAATAAAACACGTTATTCATCTATTGAAAGTGCTTTTATGATATATGATTTTGGCTTTAATATACTTGGTTTTAATAAAAGCCATTTCGAAGTGATAAAAGATAATGTTAAAGTTGTTAGTTTTCATGAGAAGTTTGGTGCAATTAAAACAGGCGAGGATGCTGAGCATTATTACTTTGAAATTACTAAAGATGCAGTAATGAAAAGCAGGGATAAGTTTAAAGCATTGCTATAATTTAATGCTATTAAAGTCAACTCTTAATTTTACTAATATAAAGCGCTAAACTAAATTAAAACTAGAATGAAGATGCTGATGCTCGTCAGTCTCGGAGTAATTAACTTTATATTCTTCATGGATCTCTAGATTATGATTTCATTTCTTGATTTAAAATCTATTAATAGTCAATACGGAAAAGAATTAAAAGATGCTTGTGCAAGAGTGATAGATTCTGGTTGGTATATCATGGGTAGCGAGCTGGCCCAATTTGAAGTGGAGTTCGCCAACTATTGTGGTGCCAAACATGCCATCGGTGTTGCTAATGGCCTTGATGCCCTCAATCTGGTGCTGCGTGCCTGGAAAGCACTTGGAAAATTGCAAGCTGGCGATGAAGTAATAGTGCAGGCCAATACGTATATTGCATCCATATTGGCGATCACCGAAAACGATTTGGTACCTGTCTTGGTTGAGCCCAACCCGGATACTTATAACCTCGATCCCGGCGTTGTTCGTGCAGCAATAACTGCCAAGACCAAAGCAATATTGCCAGTCCATCTCTATGGTCAGCTTTCTCCCATGTCAGAGTTGATGGCGATTGCCGCTGAATCGGGTCTACTTGTATTGGAAGACTGTGCTCAGGCGCATGGTGCAGAAATTGAGGGAAAACGAGCGGGTAACTGGGGAGATGCGGCTGGTTTCAGTTTCTATCCGGGGAAAAATCTGGGGGCGCTGGGGGATGCAGGGGCTGTAACAACGAATAATGATGAGTTGGCTCAGACAATCAGGGCGCTGCGTAATTACGGGTCCCACAAGAAATATGAAAACCTGTATCAAGGGGTTAACAGCCGCTTGGACGAAATTCAGGCGGCAATGATGCGAGTGAAATTACCCTACCTGGAGAGGGAAACCGCCCGTCGCCAGCAAATTGCCCAACGTTACTGTGAAGGTATCAATAACTCACTGGTGAGATTGCCTCAGGTCACGACAGAAAGTGCTCATGTCTGGCATCTTTTTGTTGTGTGCTGTGACGAACGTGAACAGTTACAGCAGTGGCTGACCGAGCAAGGAATTCAAACTCTGATCCATTATCCTATTCCGCCTCATAAGCAACAGGCTTATCTACAGTTTCAGGATTGCCAGCTGCCATTTACCGAAAAAATTCATCGGCAAGTCCTTTCACTCCCTATGGATCCCACAATGAGCGATGAGGCCGTAACAAAGGTAATCGATGCGGTAAACGGCTTTAGAGCATGAAGCGTTTGTTAAAAGTCACAGCCATGACCGGGCTATTAACGTTGCTCAAGATGGTGATGGGATTTGTTATTGCCAAGGTAGTGGCTGTATATACCGGCCCCAGTGGCATGGCCATGCTGGGTCAAGTGCAAAGTATGGTGGGCTGCCTGAATGGCATTATAAATGCCCCGGTAGGTAGCGGGATCGTACGTTATACAGCCGAGAAGAAAGATCAGGGTTTTGAGGCGTGCGCACCTTGGTGGCGAGCTGCTTTGCAATGGGTTCTAATTATTTCTGCTGTTGCAATTCCCACTGGATTGCTAATGGCCAACCATATCGCTGATTGGCTATTTCAGGATGAGTCCCTGGCCTGGATCGTCATGGCCACTATCTGTGTATTACCCTTGTCAGCCATAGGCACGCTTTGCAACTCAGTCATTAATGGTCAGCAGCTTTATCGCCGTTATGTGGGGCTGGGTATGTTGTCAGCCCTGGTTTCAGCGGCCGTCATGTTGACCATGATCATGCTCGCCAATATCCAGGGGGCCCTGTTTGCCGCTGCGGTACAGGCTGCCTTGATTGGGCTGGTGATGTTCATCGCCAATCTGCGTCAACCTTGGTTTAGATTGCAATACTGGTGGGGTAGTTCAACGCCGGAAGCAAGAAGGTCGATCGGTGGATATATGCTGATGGCGATCACCAGTGCTTTGACTGTGCCGATATCGCTTATCTTGGTTCGTACAATTTTGATTCACCAGGTGGGGTGGGAAGCGGCAGGTCATTGGCAGGCAGTGTGGAAAATATCAGAAGTCTACCTTGGTGTGATCACCATGGCTTTGGGCACCTATTATTTACCTCGTCTTTCGTCTTTAGTCGGCGTAGATGCAATTGCCGACGAGATTAATAAGACAGCACGGATTATCATTCCTGTTGTAGCCGCGATGGCATTGTGTGTCTATTTATTACGTGATCTGGCTATATGGATTCTTTTTACTTCAGATTTCACTGCCGCACGTGATCTGTTTGCGATTCAATTGTGTGGCGATGTAATCAAGATTGCAAGTTGGTTATATGCATATCCCATGTTATCGAGAGGTAAAACTAAGATATTTATAGCATCTGAAATTTTATTCTCAATTCTATTCGTCACAGTTTCTTACCCACTTATATTTTTTGTAGGAATTAAAGGAGTTACTATATCTTATTTAGTTACTTATAGTATCTATTTCATATTCATGTATTTTAATGTTAAGAGATTAGCGCGTTAAAATTTAACCTGCTCGAGAACTCGGTCATATGAAAGTTTTATTAGTCGGAGAGTACTCCGGAGTACATACCAATCTGGCAAAAAACCTAATTTCCCAAGGACATACTGTTACAACAGTATCTGATGGTGATGGATACAAAAATTTTCCTCGGGATGTCGACCTTGCTGTATCTGAAACTGGATTTTTTAAAAGTTCAATAGTAAAAAACATTTTATACTACCTGGGTATTAAAGGAATTATATCCTATTTTAAAAAGCGAGCTGATCTTGATAAACTTAAAGGGTTTGACATTGTTCAGTTAATTAACCCTGCCCCAATAACAGCATACTCCTCAATTGCAAATTACATGCTCTTAAGGAAGCTAAAAAAAAATAACGGCAAGTTTTTCTTATGTGCTTTGGGCGATGACTATTATTGGGTCAAGCTATGTTTAAGTGGTAAGTTGAAATATAGCCCGTTAGATAAGTGCAATCTCTTGACGTGTAAAAAATATCTTTTTTCTCTAAAATACATATACGGCATTGGTTATAAACAGTTAAATGATTATGCTGTTGTAATATCAAGCAAAATAATACCTGGTTTGACTGATTATAAAAATGCGTATACTTGGTCTGACAAGGTCACAGAGATAATTGGTATTCCGATAGACCAAGAACAGCTGATACGAACAAAGAATATATATGAGACTCAGTCTTTTATACGTGAAAACAAGGTCGTCAATGTATTTCATGGCTGGCAAAAAGGTAAAGACATACGCAAAGGAAATGACATACTTGATGCTACTATGCTATCTCTGAAAGAAAAATATCCTGATAGGCTGATTTATGAAGTCGTCTCCGGTCTGCCCTATGATGAGTATATAAAGCGATTTGACTCTGCCGATATTTTTCTAGATCAGTTATATAGCTATGATCGAGGTGTAAATGCCATACTCGGTATGGCAAATGGGAAATTGGTTGTGTCAGGTTTTGAAGATTTTGTGGTAGATGATAAATTAATAACTGAGATTGGAGTTAATGGTATTGCACAAAAAAATAAATTAGAACAGGCTATGGCGATACTTATCGAAGATATGCAGCTTCGTAACAAAATAATAGAGAGATCACTTAAGTATATTTTAGAGAAACACTCCCCTAACTCAGTAACAGATCAATACATAAAAGTATGGACTGCATGATTTTTAAGTCGTTTTTAATATAGGGTGATTTGATGTGGTATATACACTGCTTCTAATTTTTTCATTGCTGTATATCTATATGTTAGAAAGTAAGGTGTCAGTAAAAAGTTTGCCTGCCTTTTTAATTCTTTATAGTCCCTTGATTTATATCATGGCCATCGTTTCATCAACTCAATATGGTGTTGGTACGGATTATTTTGAGTATAAGCTGACATATTTCGATTTAGATAGAGTAGAGCGCTTTTATAATAAGTCAGAGTATTTATTCTATTATATATTCAGATTAGTAAGATGGTCCTCGTTAGGGGATCAGGCAATTTTTTATATATCATCCATATTTAATACTTTAGTCATTTTTATTACAGTGTATAAACTTAATAAAAGATACGGATATAAAATAATTGTAGTCTTCTTTATTTTCTTTACAGTGACGAATATATTCCATAATCAAATGAATGGAATACGCCAGTATATGGCGCTAGGTTTATTCCCTCTTATTTTAATGTATCTTTATGAAAAGTCTTACATACGCTTTCTCTTATTGGGTCTGTTAGCATTTTTTCTCCATAAAACATCATTGGTATTTATTCTATTCATTCCATCATTAATCTTCTCAAGATGTTCTAAAAGATTTCAGCTATGGTCTTTTATGATAATACCATTACTATTAATGATCGGTGGTAGTCTTTTCCAGACGCTGATTACTGAGTATTTACCTATGTATCGCCACTATCTAACAAATGAATATGGTCAGAAACTACCAATATCCTCATTGTTTAGTAAACTATATTACATACCTGTGTTCATAGTCTTCTGGTTCTTGTACGTAAATGATAAGCTTGAATCCGTTGGTTTTGGTGGTTTATCTAGAGTGCTAGTTAGCGTTTGGTGCATAACATATTGGTTTTTGATCCTATATTTAGATTTCGGCTTTATGTATAGAATTGCCATGTATTTCGTTTTCTTCTATATATTCCCAATTTATTGGGTGTTGATTTATTTTTATAAAAAGGGCAATACCCCATGTGTTTTATTTTTTGTAATGTATCTACTTCTGCCATATTTATTAAAAGTCACCTTATTAGCAAAGGGTGAGTTTCTGTATTTCAATTATATTTTTAACTAATTATATAAAAGGTCAGAATGTGGATATAAAATTAACCATAGGAGTATCTACCAATACATCCAACTTAGATGGGCTTAATGATAAGTTATCTAGATATGCAGATATGATAGATCGAAGAATAGATTTCCTGGTTTCATACCAAAGTAAAGAAGCTAGAGTATATTCCTCTGATCACCCAAGAGTGACATTTACTAGGTGTGAGTCTGTAGGGTTAAGCGAAAATAGAAACACTTGTATCCATATTGCACAAGGGGAATACATTTGGTTTCAAGATGATGATATAGAAATTGACTTGGATAATATATCTTCAATACTTGCAGAGATAGTTCATGAGAATAGAGATTTATATTTTGTAAAGATTGGTTCATTAGAGGAAAAAAATGCACTTTATAAGAATTACTCTTTTTTTAAGAAGCATTCAAGTTTGAATTTCTTAAAGATTTCTTCTATCGAAATTATAGTGAAAGTAAGTTTTATTAAAGAGCATCAAATAAATTTTGATAGAAGTTTAGGATTAGGTACTCAGTTGCCTTGCTGTGAAGAAAATAAGTTCATCCTTGACTGTTTTAACCACTCTGCCAGTATCTTTTATGTGGATTGCGTCGCCTGTTACCACACCACGCTATTATCAAATAGAAATATTGACTACATGAAAAGCATGCAGGCAAAAGGATACCTCTTGTCGTTTGTGCCTCATTGGTTGGCAATAGTTTTGTTTATTAGGTGGGGGATCAGATTTTCTAAAATAAGTGAATTAAGCCTGTTTATGTGCTTTAGATTACTGTTACAGGGCTATTTTATAAGGCAGAAGGCTAGATAAATGAAAGTGTTATATTTACATCAATATTTTGCAACTCCAGAGTCTAATGGAGGAACGCGTTCATACGAGATGGCTAAGCGTTTTGTAGAAAATGGTCATCAAGTCGAGTTTATAACATCCTCTGCTTTTATGTCATCCAACTTCCATTTTCACAATGGATGGAATCAGTTGGAGTTGGATGGGATTAAACTCAATGTCTTGCATCTTGCATATTCAAATAAAGATAGTTTTTACAGCAGAATTATTAAATTCATTAATTTCTCAGTGCGTGCGACTATCAAGGCACTTGCTATTAAGTCGGATGTAGTACTGGCTACTAGCACACCCTTGACAATAGCAATACCTGCTGTCATATATTCCAAGATTAAAAAGGTACCTATGGTGTTTGAGGTCCGAGATCTCTGGCCAGAACTGCCAATAGCTGTCGGTGCAATAAAAAATCCTGTTGTTATAAAAATAGCAGAATGGTTAGAAATTTTCGCCTATAAAAATGCCAAACGTTTGGTGGGGCTATCACCAGGTATGTGCGATGGCATTATCCGAAAAGGTATTGCCCCCGAGATGGTAACGCTAGCGACGAATAGTTGCGATACTTCATTATTTGATGTTGCTAAAGAAACTGGAATTAAATACAGACTGAACAAGTTATCATTTATTAGCGATAGAAAGTTGGTGGTGTACACTGGTACATTTGGTCTGATTAATAATGTCAAATATATGGTTGATCTAGCTCTTGCATCGTTGACACAGGGAAGTGATATTTGTTTCGTAGCGATCGGTGATGGTATGCAGAAAAAAGAGATTACTGCATATGCAAAAAAGTCGGGTGTTTTAAATAAAAATTTTTATGTTCTTGATCCTGTTCCTAAAGTCGAAATAGTGAGTGTTCTTTCTGCTGCAGATATTTCATTATCCCTATTCGGTCCAATCCCGGAAATGTGGCATAATTCAGCGAATAAACTATTCGATGCACTGGCATCGAGTACTCCAATTGCGATTAATTATGGTGGCTGGCAAAAAGCGTTGATTGAAGAGAATCATTGCGGTTTAGTGCTTGATCCGCACAATGTGACGCATTCAGCATCGATGTTGCATAGTTTTCTTTATGATGAGGCAAGGTATAAGCAAGCCGAGCAAGCTTGTCGGCATCTTGCTTACAACGAATATTCACGTGATTTAATGGCTCGGCGCCTGCAAGATGCTTTGTTGGCAGCAGTTGATAACTAGTATAGTTATACTAGTCAAGTTTAGGATAGAAAATGAAAATTGCTATTGCTGGTACTGGTTATGTTGGGTTATCTAATGCAATGCTACTGGCTCAGAATCATCAGGTCATTGCCGTTGATATTATTCCAGAGCGAGTTGCTCAGTTAAACAATAAACAATCACCGATTATAGATGCAGAAATAAGTGATTTTTTAACGAATAGAGATATCAACTTCACTGCGACACTTGATAAGGTGTTGGCTTATCAAGATGCTCGCTATGTAATAATTGCAACACCAACTGACTATGATCCTGATACAAATTATTTTAATACATCTTCCGTTGAAACTGTTATTAAGGACGTGTTGGCAATAAATCCGAATGCCATCATGGTTATAAAATCTACAGTGCCGGTTGGCTATACCGCAAAAATAAAAAATGAATTGAATTGTGAAAATATATTTTTCTCACCAGAATTCTTACGAGAAGGCCGAGCCCTTTATGATAACTTGCATCCATCTCGTATTATCGTTGGCGAACGAAGTGAGCGGGCTAAGGTCTTCGCAAGTTTATTAGTTCAAGGTGCTGTCAAAGATAATATCCAAGTTCTATTCACCGACTCGACAGAAGCTGAGGCCGTAAAGTTATTTTCAAATACTTATCTTGCAATGAGAGTCGCTTATTTTAATGAGTTAGATACTTATGCAGAAACTCATGGCCTGGATACGCGCCAGATCATTGAGGGCGTATGTCTAGACCCACGTATTGGAAATCATTACAATAATCCTTCATTTGGTTATGGTGGTTATTGTCTGCCCAAAGATACCAAGCAGCTGCGTGCTAATTATGCAGATATACCTAATTGTATAATCGGAGCAATTGTCGAGTCCAACACAACACGTAAAAACTTTGTTGCAGAGTCAATATTAAAGCGTAATCCAAAAACTGTGGGTATTTATCGCCTGATAATGAAAGCTGGTTCAGACAACTTCCGTGCATCTAGCATTCAAGGTATTATGAAACGGTTGAAAGCGAAAGGAATAGAAGTTGTTGTATATGAGCCATCGCTACAAGATACGCAGTTTTATCGCTCACGAGTTGTAACCAGTCTTGCTGAATTCAAAAATATAGCTGACGTTATCATATCAAATCGTATGTCTAAAGAGCTCATCGATGTTGCTAGTAAAGTCTACACCCGTGACTTGTTTGGTAATGATTAACATAGACTGAACTGTATAATAAATAGTTGGTTTAGATGATGAAAAGATGCTTTGATTTTTTAATTTCTCTTGTGGCTTTGCTTGTTTTTTTACCAATTATGGTCCTGATTGCATGGAGAATTCGTAAAAATCTAGGCTCACCAGTTATTTTCCAGCAAATTAGGCCTGGTCTACATGGTAAGCCATTTAAGATGGTTAAATTCCGGACGATGAAAGATGCAACAGACTCGCAAGGCAACCCATTACCTGATGTCGAACGAATGACCGCGTTTGGCAACAAGTTACGTACCTCTAGCTTGGATGAGTTACCCGAGCTGTGGAACGTATTAAAAGGTGAGATGAGTTTGGTAGGTCCACGCCCGTTGCTGATGCAATATTTACCACTATATAATCTAGAGCAGGCTCGCCGCCATGAAGTACGCCCTGGTGTAACTGGCTGGGCGCAGATTAATGGTAGAAATGCGATTAGTTGGCAGGATAAGTTTAAACTTGATGTATGGTATGTAGATAACTATTCGTTATGGTTGGATATTAAAATATTATTTCTTACTGTGAAGAAGGTTTTTATAAAAGAAGGCATTACAGCTGAAGGTCATGCAACGATTAAACCTTTTGAAGGTAATCCCAATGACTAAGTGTGCAATTCTAGGTGCAAGTGGCCATGGTAAAGTCATTGCTGAGATAGCTGAACTTAATAACTTTAATGAGATTCACTTCTTTGATGATCGCTGGCCACAATTGACCCAACTTGCTCATTGGTCGGTTTTTGGTAATTCAGATGTTCTGCTAAAATCGGCTCATCGTTATGACTTGGTTGTGGTTGCTATCGGTCATAATGCTACCCGTGTAAATAAATTACGGCAGTTACAGAAAATAGGAGCAATTATTAGCCCACTAGTTCATCCGAATGCAGTAGTGAGTCGTTATGCCAGCTTGGGAGCAGGCACGGTTGTAATGGCGAATACAGTAGTGAATCCATTTGCTTCTGTAGGTGAGGCTTGTATTCTAAATACTGCAGCCTGTATCGAACATGACTGTGTGCTGGCAGATGGGGTGCATATTAGCCCAGGTGCTAAGTTGGCCGGAGGTGTGAATATTGGACTACAAACTTGGGTTGGTATCGGTGCACAAATCAAACAATTAGTTTCGGTTGGTGATGAGGTGGTAGTGGGAGCTGGCGCTACTGTTATTCGCGATGTGCCACATCATCAAATTGTGGTCGGTACACCTGCCAGAGCTATATAATATTTAGGTTTTCTACTCTACTAGTATTAAGGGCATTCTGTGTTAAATACTCAATTTTCTCCCTGGCCTTCTTTTACGCAGCAAGAGGCCGATGCTGTTAGCCAAGTTATTTTATCAAATAAAGTTAACTACTGGACCGGCAATGAATGCCGCGAGTTTGAGAAAGAATTTTCAAACTGGGTCGGTACTGATTATTCGGTTGCATTAGCCAATGGCACTTTAGCATTAGATGTAGCATTAAAGGCTCTTGGCGTTGGTATAGGAGATGATGTCGTAGTAACTCCGCGCACTTTTTTGGCATCTGTATCATCAGTGATTACTGCCGGAGCTAATCCGATATTTGCTGACGTTGATCTCAATAGTCAGAATATCACCGCTGATTCAATTCGTTCTGTGTTAACGCCAAATACTAAAGCTGTGATCGTAGTGCATTTGGCCGGCATGCCGGCCGATATGGACCCAATTATGGCATTGGCGGCAGAGCAAGGATTTTATGTGATTGAGGATTGTGCTCAGGCTCATGGTGCAAAATATAAAGGACGCTCAGTGGGGTCGCTTGGTCATGTCGGAGCCTGGTCATTCTGTCAGGATAAAATCATGACGACTGGTGGTGAGGGGGGCATGGTGACAACCAATGATAAAACTCTGTGGCAAGCCATGTGGTCATATAAAGATCACGGCAAGAGTTATGACTCGGTTTATCACAAGCAACATGCACCAGGTTTTCGTTGGGTACATGATAGTTTTGGTACTAATTGGCGGATGATGGAGATGCAGGCCACAATTGGTAGAATTCAACTCAAGCGTATAGGCGATTGGACTGCAAAGCGTATTGCCAATGCCGCCAAGCTGGATTCGGTGGCAATTAATTACTCAGCACTACGCGTAGTCACCGTCCCTGATGACATAGTGCATGCAGAATATAAGCATTACTTTTTTGTTAAGTCAGAGCATCTTGCAAGCGGTTGGAGTCGCGACCGCTTAGTTGAGGAAATTTCTGCCCGGGGAGTACCTTGCTATCAGGGAAGTTGTTCAGAAGTGTATTTGGAAGCGGCCTTTGATGGAACACCATGGCGCCCAGAAACACGTCTCATCAACGCTAAACTATTGGGTGAAACTAGTATGATGATGCTGGTGCATCCAACCCTCACTGATGATGAGATGCAAAAATCCTGTGACGTATTGGCAGAGGTATTATCGCTAGCCTCATGCTAAGTGATAATGATTAGTGGTGTTAATAATGAATGTTATCGCCATTTTTAAACACAAGGTAATATGATGCTAGCCATGTTTCTTGGTATTCCCCGTATCTATAAACGGGTAGTCAGCGTACTTGCTGATACTGTCCTAATATCACTGGCTTTTTGGGGCGGATATTGGGTGAGGTTAGATGCTGGAATTCCCATACAAAGCTATTCTCATTGGCAGTTACTGGCATTATTACTGCCAGTAACCATCATTATTTTTATTCGATTAGGGCTTTATCGTGCGGTCTTGCGTTACGTAGGATTTAAGGTGTTATGGACTGTATCGCTAGGTGTATTTATTTCCACAATGGCACTGGTGATGCTAGCTTTCTTCATGGAAGTACAATTACCAAGGACTGTATCTGTTATTTATTTTTCCTTTGCAATATTGCTAGTCGGGGGAATAAGATTATTCTTCAGAGCCTTGGTCAATCGTGGTCAACACCAACGCACAGCCGTACTTATTTATGGTGCTGGTGCTTCTGGTCGGCAGTTGCAGGTGGCATTAAACCAGGGTAAGGAGTTTTTTCCAGTCGCATTCATCGATGATGATCCTGCATTACGGAAGATGATGATCCAGGGCATTAATGTCTACAGTCCAGATTTGGTCGGCCAGTTGATCTCCCAGTTTGATATTAAAAAAGTTTTGCTTGCAATGCCAAGCGCCTCTCGAGCCGTACGCCAGAATGTAATCCAGCGCTTGGAGCATTTTCCTTGTGAAGTATTGTCCATACCAGGGATGGTCGATCTGGTCGCGGGGCATGCACACATTGATGAGCTGAAAGAGGTATCGATTGAGGATCTATTGGGTCGAGATGCGGTTGATCCTATCCCTGAGTTGATCAATGCGAATATTGCAGGCAAACGGGTTATGGTTACCGGTGCTGGTGGGTCTATTGGTTCAGAGCTTTGTCGCCAAATTATTTGGTGTAAGCCTGTTCAATTGGTATTGTTTGAGCTATCCGAGTATGGTTTATACGCGATAGATAAAGAACTAAATGAACTCTGTCGCACTGAAGGCTTGCAAGTTGAGATAGTACCCTTACTTGGATCTGTACAGCGCCAGCATCGTTTGCAAGCAGTGATGAGTAGTTTCAATATACAGACAGTTTACCATACCGCAGCGTATAAACATGTACCTATGGTTGAATATAACGTAGTGGAAGGCGTGCGTAATAATGTGTTTGGCACACTTTATTGTGCTCAGGCGGCTATTCGCGCTCAGGTTGAGACTTTTGTGTTGATTTCTACTGATAAAGCTGTGCGCCCTACCAATACAATGGGAACAACCAAACGCTTGGCCGAGTTGGTTCTGCAAGCGTTATCTGATGTTCAAAATAAAACTCGATTTTGTATGGTGCGTTTTGGTAATGTTCTGGGATCTTCTGGATCTGTGGTGCCATTGTTTCGTAAACAAATTAAAGACGGTGGACCATTAACAGTTACACATCCTGATATTACTCGTTATTTTATGACGATTCCCGAAGCGTCTCAGCTCGTGATTCAATCGGGAGCTATGGGAAGCGGCGGTGATGTTTTTGTCCTAGATATGGGCAAGCCTGTCAAGATTCTCGATTTAGCTCATAGAATGGTTAGATTGAGTGGCTTGATGCTTAAAAGCGAAAATAATTTAGACGGTGATATTGAGATAAAAATAACAGGTTTGCGTCCAGGTGAAAAACTATATGAGGAGCTACTGATTGGTGAGCAAGTTGAGGGGACTGCCCATCCACGGATTATGAAGGCATCTGAGCAGATGGTGCCTTGGCCTGAGTTGCGTGCTTTCTTAGTAAAACTTGATGATGCTTGCCATCATTTCGATCATGAGCAAATTAGAAATCTGTTGTTAAGCGTTCCTGCTGGTTTTAGTCCAACTGATGGTATTTGTGATCTTGTCTGGAAGGCTAGGGGGGAGAAAAAAGGTGATCCTTTTATTGCTACTGCTGACGAAATTAACTTTCTAAATTCAGAAACGAATTTATCTGTGCATTAGTCAGAGAGGTTTTTTTGAACTTTGACGAGATCTTGTTATTAGGTGAAAATGGGCAGTTGGGGTGTTCGTTTATTGAACTCGCTAATGCTAAGTCAAAGAGATTTTTGCATTATCCAGCTACAGGGAAATATTATCTAGGTAATGACTCCCTGAGTACATTGATAGCCTCTACTCTCCCTCGGGTAATCATCAACGCTGCTGCTTATACCAACGTTGAGTCGGCAGAAAAGGAGCCTGAAAAAGCTTTTTTTGTTAACTTCGATAGCGTTGCTCATTTGGCTGGGTTGGCTAAGCGATATAATGCACTTTTAGTACATTTTTCTAGCGACTATGTATTTGATGGCAGTGGCATACGACCATGGCATGAGAGTGATCAGCCTAGCCCTTTAAATATTTATGGTCAGAGTAAATGGCTCGGTGAGCAGGCGATTATTACCAGCGGTTGTCGCTATTTGATTATTCGTACTAGTTGGTTACATAGCCCTTGGCGGAATAATTTTATCAAGACTATGTTGCAGTTGGGGCATACTAAGACTGAATTAGTCGTGGTTTGTGATCAAGTTGGCGCTCCGACTTCTACAGTTATGTTAGCAGATATGGTCTTGTTGGCTATCGAGCAGGTGTTGACGAATCCACTGCTGGCTGGCGTTTATCATATCGCTGCCACAGGTGGCGTCAGTTGGTTTGACTATGCCCGTTTTATTTTTAGTGAGGCGAAAGATTTAGGGCTGGTAGACAGAGTACCTAACTTAATCTCGGTGACCAGTGATAATTATTTGAGTCAGGTATCTCGCCCACTAAACTCTCGTCTTGATACAACAAAGTTTTGTCACGCCTATGGTGTGCAGTTACCAGATTGGCGCAAAGGTGTTCTGGAAACGTTAAACCGGTTGTAGTGAGTTGTTATTATCATTCCTATGCAAAGCGACTAATTATGTGGATAATTATAATTTATATCAGTCTGCTAGTTTAGCTCTGCGCCAGTCGCTCTTTTGATAAGGGGGAACTACTCCATTAATTAAGTTAAATTCAAGTTTTAAAGTCACTTGAATGTAAATGTTTTTGCGAAGCGTTTTGAGAATTTGCATTTTTATAAAATTGCTGATATTTTAATCTTGGTGATAATGTCATATTTTTATGATACAACCCTTTTAGTTATCTTGAAAATAAATAGTTGTAGTTTTTACATCCATTTTAGGTATCCAGATGCAATACCGCACTACTGATTTGGCTGATGTGATAATCCTAACACCACGTATATACAGAGATAAGCGTGGGGAATTCATGGAGTGTTTTCGTCAGAGTGAATTTGAACTGTATTGTGGGGAGCACAAGTTTGTACAAGACAATTTAAGTCGTTCATTCGGTGGGACCTTGCGAGGTTTGCATTACCAGCAGCGTTATCCACAGGGAAAGTTGGTGCAGGTAATGACGGGCACCATTTTCGATGTTGCAGTAGATATCAGGGTTGGCTCTCCTACTTATGGCACTTGGGTGGGGCATATATTGAGTGCTGACCAAGGGGAGCTGATGTGGATCCCCCCTGGCTTTGCCCATGGTTTCTATGTGATGAGCGAGATGGCGGATGTTTTTTACAAGTGTACCGATTATTATCAGCCTGGCGATGAGCATTGTATCCGCTGGGATTCTTCCTTATTGGCAATAAATTGGCCACTGTCGGATAAGTACCCTCTGTTTTTGTCTGATAAGGATAGTCAGGCGGCAGATTTAGTCATCATGGTATGAGCTTGGATAAGACATCAGTCCTTTGAGTTTTAATGGAAGAGATAACAAATGAAAAAGAGAACTCCAGATGTGCCGGCGCAGTGGGTGCAGTCCACTGGTTCTGATGAGATTGATTTGCGTGAGTTGATCTTGGTGTTGTGGCGCCAGAAGCTGTTGATCCTCTTGGTCGCAGGTGTGTTTGCCATCGCCGGGATTGCCTACGCACTATTGGCCCCGCAGACCTGGTCAGCCAATGCTGTGATCCAGGCACCCGAGAATAAAGATCTTCTCCCCATGTTGCGTGTGGCCAGTCAAGCCAAGTTGTTGGGAGTCACAGGTTTTCCTGATAAGAGCACCTTGTATAACGAGTTCGTGCGTGAGTTCAACGCTTATGAGAATCGCCGTGAGTTTTTGAAAAACAGTGAGCTATTCAAGAATTATATTGAAACAGCTCAACTGGATGAGAAGGGACAGCGTAGATGGATACGTGACTGGGCAAATTTTATTTCTGCTGAGGCCGTTGATAAAAAAGGAGAGAGGCCTGGCGTGACTTTGACAGTGAGTGCCGATACGTCCGGTAACGCACTGAAGATGCTGGAAAGCTACATTCGTTTCATCTCAACTAAGCAGCAACAACGTTTGGTCAGCGAGTTGGCTGATCAGCAATCGATAAAACTTGATGTGCTGATGGCGAATTTAAAGCTCACAACTGAAGATGCTGAACGAGCACTCAAGCGTGAAATTAGCGGAACGGCACTAACAATCTCTATTGCCAAAGCTGCTGGCGTTTCCCAGCCCCTTGAGAATTATAATAATAGGGAGCGCTTTCCTATCACCTTGGGTACCAAAGGGTTGGAAGAAAAACTGAAGGTGCTCAAGACTATAGATTTGGATACTTATCAGCCGAAACTTGTCGATCTGCAGACTCGGATCGAGCGTCTGAAAAGGGTGAAACTTGATGACATCAGCTTCAGACCTTTCTCGTATCTTGATGCGCCGGAAGAACCCCTGTCACGGGATAAACCCAAGCGCGCCATGATAGTGGTATTGGCCACTTTGCTCGGTGGCATGCTGGGCATCGGCATCGTGCTGGTACGCCATGCTTTCCGTCGGCCTGAACAGGCATAATGTTTACCAAGTAAGTAACGGGGGCTTTGCCCCCTTTCTTTTTTGGGGTTGGTGATTGTGTTCAAAAGAATGAAAGCAAGGGGTCAGGGCCGATGAGGATGACAACAAGGGTCTTTGGGCTGGTCAGCGTGCTGTATTGGCTTCTGGCCATGCATTTTTTCATGCACAACCCCGGTGGTGCCGGGCTCTATCTGCCATTCAATGCCTGGGGCTGGGTCTTTGCCAGCCTAGTCATCGGCCTGGGGTTGTGGCAGGTCACCTTGCAACAGCGGTTGATATTCTCGTCTTTGCAGGGCTGGCTATGGTTTGGTGGATTCCTGTTGTTGCTACCCATGGCGTATCCCGGTTTTGAACTCAAGGACTATGCCATTCCACGACTGCTGGGGTTGTTTGCCGGTCTGCTGTTTCTGTTTTGTCTGTACCAATGGCAACTGGCTCGTCAGGCCCGTGATCAGTTGCTCTATCTGTTGTTGGGGGCGGTAGCGATAGAGGCCTTGCTCGGGCTGGTGCAGTATTACCTGCTGACCCCGGGCAACTGGCTCGGTTATGACACTCGGGCCAATCGCCCTTATGGCATCTTCCAGCAGCCCAATGTGATGGCGACCTTTATGGCGACCGGACTTTCCCTCGCTATCTGGCTTGAGCTGCGCGGCAATGCCAATGTCTGGCTACGAGGGCTGCGTTATGGGGTGATCCTGGCAGCCAGCGTGCTGCTGGTGGTGTTGCAATCCCGTGTGGGGCAGCTGGGGGGGGTGGTGACGTTTATCCTGCTTGTGCCACAGTTGCATCGTCAACGTTTGTTGGTACGAATGCTCGGTCTGGTCTTACTGGGGATCGCTGTCGGGCTGGCTTCCCAGTATTGGGTGTCTGGTGTCAATCGGGGGATGAGTGTATATCTCTCTGGCGGTGCCCGTTCCGATATCTGGCCTTTTAGTTTGCATTTACTCCTTCAAAACTGGCTACTTGGTGTTGGGTATGGCGGGTTTGAAGCTACCTTTTTTCACGCCTACACCGCGGCTCTGCAAGTAGATCCAAATGTTGGAATGGCCATTTACAACCTCGATCACCCCCACAACGAGTTTCTCTACTGGGCGGTGGAAGGGGGGCTGGCCCCCATGATCGGCATGGTGCTGATGGGCGGTGCTCTGCTGTGGCGGCTTGCCAGGGCGGGCTGGGTCAAGGGGGCGGCGCTGCTGGCACTGGTGACCCCCATACTGCTGCACACCCAGACCGAATATCCGCTCTATCACGCCATCGCTCTGTGGTGGGCTCTGCTGCTGCTGATCCATGTGCTGGATGCGGAAGTGGAGGAGGGGATGCAGACAGCCAGCTGGCATGAATATGTCTATCGCCCCTGGTTGCTGCTGCGCTTCCTGGCTATCGCCATCCCTGTGCTGGTTGTGCCCTTCATGCTCACTGCCATTCATACCGCCTGGGTGGTGACCAAGTACGAGCGCGGCGGTTACAAGGATCCAACCCTGCTGCTCGATGTCGTCAACCCCATGGCCTGGTTGACCCGGGTGGAGTTTGACGTGAACTCGGTGCGGTTGATGGTGGGCTTGCAGACTGATAACAAGGCTGAGCTGGAAGCCTATCTCGACTGGGGTCAGGCATTTGTACGCCATACCCCCAGAGCCAATATTTACGCGAATATGGTGATCGCACTCGGTGCGCTTGGGCGACAAGAGGAAGCGCAGGCGCTACGAACGCAAGCCCTGATGCTCTATCCGGGTGATCCCTTGCTAACTGGCTCGGCCGCCAAATCCGTTGCCACTGCGCTGGAGGGTAAACCCTCCTCCTGATGCCGGCGGCAGGTGCAAAGCAGGGCGGCAAGGTTGCGCGATGTTTCACCAACCGCACTACTGCTTCGCAAAAATAGGCGCCTTTGCTGGACGGCAGAGGCGCCATGGCTAAGATAGTGACCTCAACGTCTTGTTTTAGAAAGGGAGTATGAAATGGAGTTAGTGCTAGGCCCATTGGAAGCCCGCGTGATCGGTGCTCTGATAGAGAAAGAGATCTGCACGCCGGATCAATACCCCCTCTCCCTCAATGCCCTGGTCAATGCCTGCAACCAGAAGAGCAACCGCGAACCTGTGCTGGAGCTCTCCGAGCTGGATATCCGCGCCGTGGTGGATGAACTGATCCGCAAGCGTCTGGTCGTCAACACTGCCGGTTTCAATGCCCGGGTACCCCGTTACCAGCACCGCTTCTGCAATACCGAGTTCGGTACTCTCAAGTTCAGCGAGCAGGAGCTAGGTATCGTCTGCGAGCTGCTGCTGCGCGGCCCTCAGACACCGGGTGAGTTGCGCTCTCGCACCAACCGCTTGTGCAGCTTCGATGATGTTACTCAGGTGGATGCTGCCTTGGCCGCTCTGATTGAGCAGGGGCCTTATGTGGTCAAGTTGCCCCGCGAACCGGGCAAGCGTGAATCCCGCTATGCCCATCTGTTCAGCGGTGAGGTGGATCTGCAGGCGCTGGCCGAGGCATCCCCTGCCAGCAGTTATGCCTCCCCGGCGGCGGACAGGTTGAGCGTGCTGGAAGAAGAGGTCGAAACCCTCAAGTTACAGTTGCAAGCTCTGGAAGCCCGTCTGGCGCAACTGGAGGGCTGACATCTCGGCACGTTTCACCCTAAAGAGGCGCTCCGGCGCCTTTTTTATTGTCATTTCGCCGAGGTTCTCCCATCTTGGCATGTCTTCTTCCATCCTTTGTGATCCTCCGTGCTCCTTGGTTTATATGAGCCAGTCGGCTTTTTTTTGAGTTATTTCGCGGTTAAGGGTCGAGCCGCCGCCGCTTTCCCGTTAAAATTCCGCTTTTGCACCTGCCCGTGAGTCTTGATGTCTGCGTTCACCCTCTCTTTCGATTGTTATGCCCTGCTCAGTGAGCTGCAGTTGCAGCGCACCGCCAGTACCCGCTATTTGCAAGAACAGCTGCAAGCGCAGATGCCGCTCGGGCGGGCGTTGATCGACAAGTTGGAGCAGTTGCAGCAGCAGGGACTGGTGCGCCTGCGCGGGGAGCAGCAGTGGAGTCTGACGGCTGAGGGAACCCTGGCGTTGATCCTGGCGGTACGTTCGGGAGCCTGCCCCATGCCTAACTGGGCACGGGTGCCCTCGGTCACCGGCCAGGAGATGGCGCTGGCGCTGGTACGGGAGCTCTGTCTTGGTGAGGTGGGTCAGGTGCCGACCTACTATCTTGCGGCCGATTTGCTTGGCCTGCTCGACGTGACCGATGCCCATCGCCTGCTGCCGGGCTCCAGCCCGCAATGGCAGCAACTGATGTTGATGCACTTCTCCCTGCAAACCCTGCTCGATGCCGAGCCAGGGGCACAGTGGCCGCTCGCACCGGTTGCCAGCGCCTGTGCCCCCGAGCTGAAAAGCGTGAGCGAAGGGTTCGCCGCCGAATGGCAGTGGCTCTGTGGCGACCTTGCCGGCGAGGTCACCACACACTGGCCCGCCTTGCAGCAGTTGGCGGAGCAGGGGGGAGAGCAACCCCTTGCCGAACGGCTGCTCGGTGCCTTGGGCCAGTGGCAGGCAGAGGGTACCAAGGGGCAGTGGCCACTGATGTTCAGTGCTCTGCTCTGGCTCGGTTGGTTGCAACAAGCTGACCCCGTGATCGCCAGCGAGCAGCGCAAGAAGTGGCAACGCAGTCTGGGTAATCAGTTTCCGTTGCTGGCGGATCTGCTGGGTCAGTGGGCCGGTGATCGTCATGGTCAGGCGGTCGGTCTGTTCGACACCCTTCAATTGCCGCTGGAAGAGTTGCACTGGGGTTACCTCTGGCTCGATCTCTGCGCCCTTGCCAGGCACGGGGAGCAGAGCCCCCAGGTTGCCATACTGCACAAGTGGGATCTCTCCCATGTGCTGGAGGCACAACCCCATCACAGGCTGATGGCCTTTTGCCAGGATCTGCTGCGACTCCTGTTGGGGCAGGGGGCGCAGCGCGCACCGCTGCAGCAACTGCGAGCCGCCAACGGGGATGACGCATCCGCAGACCAGGACGAAGACGACAAGACCCCCGCCTCGGCCAGCTGGCTCAATTGGTTGCAGGGGTTGGGGCGTTCCAGCGGCGTGCGCAAGGCGCAGGAGCGGCTGGTGTGGCTGCTGCATGCCGAAGGGCCCGAGCTTGAGTGCAAGATCCAGAAGCAGAGCACCAAAGGGGAGTGGACCGCCGGTCGCCGGGTCGATCCCGCGCTGCTCTCGACTCAATATGCCGCTCTGCTTGACGAAGAGGACTGGGCGCTGGTGCGCACCCTGCCTAGGGTCATGGGCCAGCTGCCACGAGAGGCCTGGGCTCCCCTTGCCACTCATCCGCGCCTGTTCAATGCCAAGGGGCAGAAGTTGCAACTGGCCGTCAGTGCGCCACTGTTGCAGATTATCGCCACCGAGCAGGGCATGAGTGCCTTGCTGAGCCCGTCCGCCGCGGCGCGCGGTGCCCATATACTGCCGCTGGCACAGGATTTGTGGCAGCTCATCCTCACCCCTCAGGCGCTGCTCGATCGTCTGCCTGCACTGGAATCTATCCCCCTGTTGCCCGCCGAGGGCTTAAGCGAATTGCAGCGCACCCTGGACGCCATCCCCGATCTGCCCTGGCACAGCCAGGTGGCAGGTCTGCAAGGCAATGCCGAATTGGCCCCCTGGCCCGGTATTCCCTCGGTACAGCTGGATTGGCAGGATGGCCAGCTGGCGGTCAAGCTGGTGACTCGGCAGGGTGAGTTGCCACCGCTTCCCCTTGGCAAGGGGGAGGCCATAGTGCGCCAGGGGAGCAAGGATTATCACTACTGGCAGCGAGATCTTCTCGCCGAGAAGGGGCAGGCCCAGCAACTGCGCAATTCACTGCCCATAGGGCTGCCAGGGAGTGAGTGGCTACTTCAGGGGGAGCAGGCGCTGGCGCTGGTCAACGCCCTGCCCGAGCTGGTGGATGCCGGTGTGGTCATTCACTGGCATCAGGACAGCGCCCGCCTCAAGAGTCTGGATGAAGCAGCCCTGAGCCTGCGTATCGAGCGGCGCCAGGACTGGTTCCAGGTGGAGGGGGCACTGGCCCTCGATGAGCACCAGATCCTCGATTTGCGTCTCATCCTGCGCCAGATGACGCCAGGTCAGCGCACCGTCCAGCTCGACGAGAAGACCAGCCTGATGTTGAGTGACAAGCTGGTGGAGCGGCTCACCATGCTGGGCGCCATGCTGGATGAAGAGCAACGCATCAACAACAAGCTGGCCTATCCGCTCACCCGCCTGCTCTCCGTCATCACCATTGAGGGGGATGACGCCTGGCACTCCCTGCAACAGGAGTGGCAGCAGGAGGTGGAATGCCCCGCCGAACTGTTGACCCCGCTGCGGGATTATCAGAAGGACGGGGTACGCTGGCTGGCGACTCTGGCCCATCATGGCTTCGGTGCCTGTCTGGCCGATGACATGGGTCTGGGCAAGACCTTGCAGGCGCTCATAGTGCTGCGCATGCGTCAGCACCTGGGTCCGGCGCTGGTGGTGGTGCCAAAGTCAGTGGTCACCAACTGGCAGGAAGAGGTCGCACGTTTCGCCCCCGAACTTGAGGTGGTGGTATTCGAGAACCCTTCCGAGCGGGAAGGGGTGATCCGCGATGCCAGGGCCGGCCAGGTGATCCTGCTCAACTACGGCATGCTCGGCAGCCTGGCGGAGGCGCTCAAGTCCCGCCGCTGGTCCAGTATGGTGCTGGACGAGGCGCAGCAGATCAAGAATGCCGGCACCCAGCGTGCCAAGCTGCTGTTCCAGCTCGAAGGGGATTTTCGCCTTGCCCTCTCCGGCACCCCTATCGAGAACCACCTAGGGGAACTGTGGAGCCTGTTTACCTTTATCAACCCGGGTCTGCTTGGCAGCCTGGGCGAGTTCAAGCGCCGCTTCGGCAAGGCGGTAAAAGATCCCCAGCACATGGCCCTGCTGCGGGCTGTGATCAGTCCCTTTATCTTGCGTCGTCTCAAGCAGCAGGTGCTGACCGAGTTGCCGGACAAGACAGAGATCATTCATCACATCAGTCTCTCCCCCGAGGAGCGCCAGTTGTATGAAGCAACCCGGCGCGAAGTGGTGCAGCAGGTGCAAAGTGCCGATGGCCGCGCCCTGATGCACGTGTTGAGCGGCCTGACCCGGCTGCGCCGGCTCTGCTGCTCCCCCGAGCTGGTGATGCCCGAGTGGTCACAGACCAGCAGCAAGCTGGACGAGGCGATGGCGCTGCTGGACGAGGCCATCGGCAACGGTCATAGAGTGCTGGTGTTCAGCCAGTTCGTCGATCTGCTGAGCCTGCTGCGCGCGCGCATTGAACAGAAAAAATGGGATTACTGCTATCTGGATGGGGGCTGCTCCGCCAAGTCCCGCCAGGACTCCATACTGCGCTTCCGGCACGAGCCGGTGCCGCTGTTCCTCATCAGCCTCAAGGCGGGGGGCACAGGTCTCAACCTGACCCAGGCCGATACGGTGCTGCACCTGGATCCCTGGTGGAACCCGGCTGTAGAAGATCAGGCGAGCGATCGGGCCCATCGCATGGGGCAGACCCAGCCGGTGACTGTCTATCGGCTGGTGTGCGAGCAGACGGTGGAGGAGAAGATTGTCGCCCTGCACGACGAGAAGCGTGCACTGGCCGATGGCCTGCTGAGCGGCCAGTCCGAAGTGCGCGGGCTGGATGTGGAGAGCCTGCGCGCCCTGCTGATGGGCTGATCAGGCTGACGCTGTGTACAAGGGGGGATCGCCAGCAGGCGATCCCCCCTTCGTTTATGTCTGTGTCTGCAAAGGAGATCCCGTCAAAGAGGTGGCCGCTCAGCCAGGGCTGCGGAGCTGCGAATTGGCATCTTGCCACACCATCAGGAGAGGGGGAGTCTGCCGGTTCGTGGCTACCCCTGATAGAGGTAGAGGTGCAGCCGTTCTATGATGGGCTCACCGCCAATCTTGCGATCTCGCCGCGCCTGCCGCAGCTTGGGCGGGTAGTGGCCAAGGTGGGTGACGCCGGGCTGGGTATCCGAGCAGAGCAGCAAGGGCAGGCTCGCCTTGAGCTGCTGCTTGCGGGGCTCCCTGTCCTGCCAGAGCAGGTTGATCATGGGGTGAGTCTTGACTGGTCGCCGGATCCTGAGCTCGGCATCGGCAGGCAGGCGGCGAAGGTCATAGACCTCCTGATCCACCATCTTGCTCCACTCCTCATTGTTGGAGAGCGCTGGAATATAGCGGCGGCTGCGCTCCAGCATCTCCAGCACCTGCTCCCGGCTGAGGCGGTTGATGCTTTGTTTGTCGGCCCAGGTAAAGCCGAGGGAATGCAACTCACCCTCCAGCAGGGTCAGCTTGCGGTAGACCTGCAAGGTGATCACCCCGGGCAGGGCCCTGTGTACCAGCTCGAATTTCTCATCCCGCCCACCTGCCTGTTGCACCAGCCCCTTAAAAGCGAGTTTGCGAGTGTTAATCTCCTCGATCAGTGGGCGCAGCTGGCTGGCGCTGGCGGCAGAGAAGCGCAGCCAGCCCGGCAGGCGGTGGGTAGCCTTGGTGGAGCAGCCGGGGCGAGCACTGTGATCCTGATAGGCCGCCAGGGTGGCCGCCAGAGCTTCCTCTGCGCCCAGATAGCCCACTTCTATCTGCTCGATGGGCTCGTGTTCCTGCCCCTGGGGTACGGCAGGAAGGGGATAGACGTGAGCCTCCAGCAAGGGTAGCTGACCCAGCTGTCGGGCCAGGCGGGCCAGCGCCTCTTCGAGCGCGTCCATCTGTTGACGCAGGGCGGCAGTCGGAGTAAATGTGTCCATCGGCATGTCCTGTGGTCGCCCCTGTCACATCCTCTGAAGAGAGTTGGCAGGGGGTTGGCTGAACTACTGTATAAATAACCATACCAGTATGCCGGAAGTGAGCCAAGTGCCTCCTTTTTGATGCCCTTGGCGAGCATCAGAAGTGATAGCCATTTGGGTGTTTTTTTTTGTATCTCTCTGTTAAATAAGGATCAATAAAAGATCTCTTGTTTAACAACTGGATGTAAACACCAGGTTGCCTGCCTCGCCTTTAGATCCGGTGACTGCATAGCCAAGGCAGGAAACTGCATAGTTAGGGGTGTGCCACGCAGGAGAATATGCTGTCGGGTTTTCATGCGGAATAAAACGGTTATTTAATAGTTAAAAATCAATTGGTTATATTTTAATGGCTGACGATATGCAGCATTAGCTTTACTAATGCGTTGTATCAAAATTCGTCAATTGAGTCGGTTGTCCCTCCTGACTAAGCTTTGCGCAATAAATATGCACCCGCGCAGACATCATCAAGAGGAGCCACATCATGGCCAACATGACTTATACCGAAGCCGGTTACCAGCATTCCAGCCAATTGAATCTGGCTGCTCGCGTCAAAATGACAGTACTGACCTGGCTGGAACGCAGCCGCAGCCGTCGCCAGCTCTCCGAGCTGCCCGAGTATCTGCTCAAGGACATCGGCCTGAACGAATCTGATCGTTATCAAGAGACCACCAAGCCCTTCTGGCGTGGTTGATCTGCCGGGCATGGATGCCTTGTTTTCTGCTGATCCTGATTGCTTAATCCCGACTTGGCTCGTGCCAGCGTGTGAATGATTGCCTGATATTATTGCTTCCCCGCAGTGCTGTTTTACTTCCCGTGATTTCCCCTTCCTTTACCCCATACCTTGTCGATTTGTCACTATCTGTCGCCAGTTTTGTATCCTTACTGTTTGAATTTGTTTAAAAACTGATTTTAAGCCCACACGCCTTGCGTATAATCCGCCCATAGCATTCCTGACAAAAGGGTGAGATGGATGATTCCCCAGCATGATTTTTTGGCCCTGACCCGCCACCACGAGTGGCAGCTTGAGCCCTTCGCGTTTGACCTGCCCGATGGCTCCCGGGTGAGCGTGTGGGATACGGGAGTGCTCTGCCTGGAGCCTGCCAGTGGCGCGGGCGATCAGTCCGGGGGACGCAAGGATATCGTCCTCTCCTGCGGCATTCACGGCAACGAAACCGCGCCCATCGAGATCTGCAACCAGCTGCTGACCCGGCTGCTCAGCGGCGAGCTTAGCGCCCGTCATCGGGTGCTGTTCCTGTTTGGCAACCCGGCCGCCATGAACCTGGGGTTGCGGGAGGTGGAGGAGAACATGAACCGGCTCTTCTCCGGTGCCCACAGCAAGGGGGAGGGACTGTGCAATCAGGAGCGCATTCGTGCCATGCGCCTCGAGCAGTATGTGAGTCGCTTCTTTGCCAATCCTGCCCGGCCCCGTTACCACTACGACCTGCACACCGCCATTCGCGGTTCGCGCCACGAGAAGTTTGCTGTCTACCCTTTCCCCCATGAGCGGCCCCATTGCAAGGAGCAGGTGCAGTTCCTCGGTGCCTGCGGGGTGCGTACCATACTGCTCTCCAGCGGCCCCACCACCACCTTCAGCTATTACAGCTCGCACCAGCATGGTGCCCATGCCTTCACGGTAGAGCTGGGCAAGGTGCGCCCGTTTGGCGAGAACGACACGACCCGCTTCATCGAGACCCGTCAGGCGCTGCAGGAGCTGGTAACTCGGGATGAGGTGGCGCTCGAGCCCTGGCGCGCGGATGACTTCACCATTTTTGCCATCGACCGGGTGATCAACAAGCGTTCGGAGCAGTTTCGCTTCCTGTTTGCCAGCGATGTGGACAATTTCACCGAGTTTCCCCAGGGATTCGTGCTGGCCGAGGATGGTGAACTGCGCTACACGGTAGAAAAGACGCGGGAAGCGGTGGTCTTCCCCAACGCCAATGTGGCCATAGGTCAGCGTACCGTGCTGCTGGTGGTGCCGACCCGTTTGTGGGTGTGAGCCGACCCCGTCTTCTGTGCCATAGACCTGCGCGTCGTCCGGCTGGTGACGCGAATCCATTGATGTGGGAGTGATCCCGCATCCACCCAAAAGGGAGCCCGAAGCGGCTCCCTTTTTCGTCTCTGCTCAGCCGAAAAGTTCAGTGTCTTTCTGAAATTAAAGAAGTTTCTACTGGTCTTACCTGGTTAAATCACATTGCTCTTTGGTTAACATATTATTTACATTCTAAGAGTCACCTCATGGTGGTGACGTTGACAACGGCAAGGAGCCAGTTATGACCCATGTCGACATCCCTTTCCTTCGTTACCTCGATGAGGAAGGGCGCCCGGTCGCAACACTACCGACCTGGCTGGACAAGGCGATACTGCACACTTTCTACCGCAACATGGTGATGGTGCGCAGCTATGACAAGAAAGCAATCGCGCTGCAACGAACCGGCAAGCTCGGCACCTTTCCCTCCCATCTGGGAGCCGAGGCGGTCGGGATAGGCGTCGGTCTCGCCATGCAGGAGCAGGATGTCTATGTGCCCTACTACCGGGACATGCCCACCCTTTATGTGCGGGGCGTGCCCATGGAGAAAAACCTGCAGTATTGGGGCGGGGACGAACGGGGTAGTATTTTTTACAAGGCCGACGGAGAGCTTTCGGAGGACTTGCCCATCTGCGTGCCCATCGCCACCCAGATCACCCATGCCGCCGGTATAGCGGCGGCCTTCAAGTTGCGGAACCAGCCTCGTGTCGCCGTGGTCACCATAGGTGACGGCGGTACCTCCAAGGGGGACTTTCTGGAGGGGCTCAACTGCGCCGGTGTCTGGAATCTGCCCATGGTGATGATCATCAACAACAACCAGTGGGCCATTTCTGTGCCGCGCAAGTTGCAGTCGAGCGCACCCACCCTGGCCCAGAAAGGAGTTGGCGCAGGGGTACGCAGCATCCAGGTTGACGGCAACGACGTTGTCGCTGTTTATGATGCCACCCGCATCGCCGTCGAGCGTGCTCGCAGTGGCAAGGGGCCGACTCTCATAGAGGCGATCAGCTATCGGCTGGGGGATCACACCACGGCCGACGATGCGACCCGCTATCGGGATGCTGCCGAGGTGGAAGCCGCCTGGGCCAAGGAGCCGGTCAAGCGGTTGCGACAATTCATGTTTGAACAGGGTTGGTGGGACGAGCATCAGGAGCAGGCGCTGCTGGCCGAGGCGAGCCGGGAGGTCGATCGCGCCGTGGCTGCCTATGAAAGCACGGCCCCGCAGGCTCCGGAAACCCTGCTCGACTATCAGTTTGCCGAGTTGCCCAAGGATTATCGCGGGCAGCGCCAGCGCATCATCGCCAAGGGCATGCAGCGTCACGCCGGGGAGGAACGCTCATGATCGATGAGATGAGACTGCAGGATGCCATCAAGCCGGCCTGGTGTGACGACATGACATGCCACGGAAATGCGGTGGCTGATGACGCCGAGTGGGGGAGGACGCATGAGTGAAATGACACTGCTCGAAGCCATCAATCTGGCACTGCACCATGAGATGGAACACGACCCTGATGTGGTTGTTCTGGGGGAGGATGTCGGGGTCAACGGCGGGGTGTTTCGGGCCACTGTTGGCCTTCGCGACAAGTTTGGCTTCAAACGGGTGATAGATACACCGCTGGCCGAGGGGCTGATCGCCGGGGTGGCGGTGGGGATGGCAACCCAGGGACTCAAGCCGGTGGCCGAGTTCCAGTTTCAGGGCTTCATCTTCCCCGGCATGGAGCAGATCATCTGCCAGGCCGCGCGGATGCGTAACCGCACCCGTGGCCGTCTCTCCTGCCCCATCGTCTATCGCTCTCCCTACGGCGCCGGCATTCACTCGCCGGAGCACCACAGCGAGAGCGTTGAAGCCCTGTTTGCCCATATTCCGGGCCTGCGGGTGGTCATTCCCTCCAGCCCGAGGCGTGCTTATGGCTTGCTGCTATCGGCCATTCGTGACCCGGATCCCGTCATGTTCTTCGAGCCTGATCGTATCTATCGCTCCATGAAGTCGGACGTGGTGGATGACGGTGTCGGCCTGCCGCTGGATGTCTGCTTCACCCTGCGGCCGGGGCGGGATATCACCATGGTTGCCTGGGGGGCCTGTATTCAGGAGGTGATGCGGGCGGCGAGCCTCTTGGCGGAGCAGGATATCCAGTGCGAAGTGCTGGATTTGGCGACCATCAAGCCGCTGGACATGGAGAGCATTCTGGCGTCGGTGCGCAAGACAGGCCGTCTGCTGGTGGTGCACGAAGCGTGCGGCAGCTTCGGGGTGGGGGCCGAGATAGTGGCGCGGGTGACCGAGGAGGCGTTGGCTTCCCTCAAGGCGCCGCCCAAGCGTCTCACCGGGGTGGATGCCGCCGTACCCTATTATCGCAACGAAGAGTATTACCTCATCACAGAGCAGGATATCGCGGATGCGGCTTACCAGCTGATGGAGAACAAATGGCTATGACATTTTTCAAATTTTGGCGCTTCAGCAGCCGAGCAAAAAATAGCCATGGAATCTTCCAACGTTTGGTGATTGCCCCGCAGATGGAGAACTGGTCATGAAATTTTTCAAATTACCGGACCTGGGCGAAGGGTTGGCCGAGGCCGAGATCGTCGAATGGAAGGTGAGTGCTGGCGATACAGTGAGTGTCGATCAGGTGCTGTTGTCGGTAGAAACCGCCAAGGCGCTGGTGGATGTGCCCTCGCCGGTGGCGGGGGTGATTGCCAGGCTCTGTGGTCAGGAGGGAGACATACTTCACATTGGCGCGCCACTGGTGGAATTTGAAGGGGGTGAAGATGACGGCACTGTGGTGGGCAAGGTCAGCGCCCACCAACAGCATATCGAGGATCACTTCGTTGTGGGGGCCATAGCCCCCGGTGGCAACCTGATACAGGCTATGCCTGCGGTGCGGCTGCTGGCACAGAAACTGGGTCTGGATATCGATCGGATCAAGTGCAGTGGCGGTGCCTGTATGGTGACCGAGCAGGACGTGCAGGCGGCATTCGAGGTGCAGCAAAGCAGCGGCAACGAGTTCCTCAAGGGCTCGCGCCGGGCCATGGCCAAGGCGATGGAGCTTTCCCATCAGACAGTGGTGCCGGTCAGCATCACCGACGAAGTGGATCTGCGTCACTGGCGCCCAGACGAAGATGTGACAGTGCGGCTCATCAAGGCCATCGGTGTCGCTTGCCGGGCCGAACCTTCCATGAACGCCTGGTTTGACGGAGATACGCTCTCAAGGCGGCTGTTCAACGAGGTCAACGTGGCCATTGCTGTCGACTCCAGACATGGGCTCTATGTACCCGTGATGGAGAACGTAGCCGAGCGGGAGGGAGCCGACATCCGGCAGGGGCTGGATCGGATGATCGCCGATGTGAAGGCGCGCGCTGTGCCGCGCGAGATGCTGCAGGGGGCGACTATTACCCTCACCAACTTCGGTGCCATCGCGGGTCGCTATGCCAGTCCGATCGTGACACCACCGCAGGTGGCCATCATAGGTGCGGGCAAGTTGTTCGAGAAGGTGGTGTTCATCCACGGGGAGGCTCGCCCGGTCAGAGTGCTGCCTCTGTCGATGACCTTTGATCACAGGGCCTGCACCGGTGGCGAGGCTGCTCGCTTCCTCAAGGTACTGGTTCAGGCACTGGAATCGCCCGCCTTATAAACGGCTGTGCCCTGCCATTGGCGGGGCACAAATTTGTTTGCGTAATCCCCAAAGCCACGTATAATCTAAATCAGCTTGAAAGGGCCAAAGTTATGTCAATGAATATGATGTTTTACATCTTTTCCTGTTGTTCATAAGTTAATCCCGTTTTTGAGCTTTATCCGCTGAAAAGCATAAGTAATTATTTAGAATACAGGTTAAAGATATGTCTAACATGATCACCGGTACCGTTAAGTTTTTCAACGAAACCAAAGGTTTTGGCTTCATCCAGCAAGAAAACGGCCCGGACGTTTTCGTTCACTTCAGCGCTATCAGCGGTAACGGTTTCCGTACCTTGGCTGAAGGTCAGCGCGTACAGTTTTCTGTGACCCAAGGTCAGAAAGGCCCGCAGGCTGAGAACGTAACTGCTCTGTAATTCTTACAGAATTTAAGAAAGCCGTGGTACCTCTGGTTCCACGGCTTTTTGTTTATGGGCCATCTTCACTGTTTTCAGCATCATAGTTGACCTTGAATTTCACCATGACCCCATCACTTCTTCTTGCTGCCAGCCTGCTAACTATTGCCGATCTTCAGACACAGAGTACATCCGCCACAGAAGCGAAAGCCGTATGTCAGCAGTTTGTTCAGGTACGTCTTGGGAATGATAGTCAGCCTGATGAGATCAAGGCTCAGCCTTTGCCAAAGCGGGAAGGGGAGTGGATGGTCGATGGCAAGGTAAAAGGACCCGAAGGTCCTTTGCTGTTTGCCTGTTTGTTGCGCCAGGGCTTGCGCTGGGAGTTGATCAACTTTTCGCTCTGGGCCCCGCAGGCGATCAAAGCGGTTTGAGTGCGACTATCAGATGTTGCAGATGCTCAACCATTGTCATGCCAAAAGGAGTCAGGTAGCCGCCATCCTCTGCGCTGATGAGCCCTTGCTGATGCAGACGTACAGCCGCCCGACACAGCTCGTCGGACATGTCACTGCGCAACTTGATCCCCAGGCTCATGTTGGCCGGATCAAAGCATGCCAGTATTTTCAAGTCGTTTACAAAGTCGTTAGAAATCTGGTCGATCCCAATCATG
Organism: Aeromonas sp. D3; assembly: GCF_027705025.1. Taxonomy (NCBI): domain Bacteria; kingdom Pseudomonadati; phylum Pseudomonadota; class Gammaproteobacteria; order Aeromonadales; family Aeromonadaceae; genus Aeromonas; species Aeromonas sp. D3. The sequence goes on from NZ_JAPDBE010000021.1 coordinate 56,021, forward strand.
AATGCACTCCTTACGCTAAAGATGTATGCAAACTAGCATTCTCGGATCCACTTTAGTGGGCGCTGGTTCAAACTATTGGGCTTTATCCGTGCGAGGAGTGCTTGAACGCTGTTTTTTTGGGCGCTGCTCTCCGAGTTGCTGTGAAAATGTGAGTCCTCTCGCCAGCGTTCAAACATGATAGGATAAGGCTCTCCTTTGTCTTTCTGGCCGAGCACTGTATATCGGCCTTCCAGTTCAAGGCGCCCCTCATGGTAAAGATCACGCTAGTATCACTGCTTCACACTCTCGGTCCCCGTTTCCCTGTCTATCCCACCTCTCTGCTGCTACCTCTGCTCGACAAGCATCAGGGCGATGTCTGGCTGCCAGCTATAAAGGGGGGGGATGTGGCCGTATTGCGTCAGCATGGCAAGGGTGCGGCTGCGCAAACCCTGGCGCCGCTGACGGCTGGCTGGTGTGACTTTGCTGCCAGCGATGTCGGAGCGACGCCCGAGCTGGATGCCCTTGCCAACTACGACAGCGAGATGATGGACAATCTGTTGATGTATTGGCACAGCCCGGCCAAAATAAACAGCCCGATCACCGACAACCTGTTCGAGCTGCGCCGCGAGGTGGTGGACGAAGCCCATGGATCCAAACTGGCCAACGCCTGGGAGCAACAACAGCTGCTACGATTCGAGCAGATCATGCAGGGCGTACAGGCGGGACGGGATCAGCTCTGCTTCGTCGAGGTGGAGTCCGCCTACTGGCTGCGCCAGCGTTGTTGCGAGACGACGGAGATCTCCCTGGTGACGCCTGAACTGGGCTGATATTGCCGAATAATAGGTGACCGATCTCTCATACTGGACAAGCTGTCAGCAAGATGTGAACATGGCGCCCTTTATTGAAAGAGAGACTTGGCCAATGAGCTATGAACTGAGCGAAACCGAGCGCAATGCTGCGCTGCAACTGAATGCCGACTACCGTTACGAGCACTTCATCAGCAAGCTGGTCGAGTACGAAGAGCTGTTTGTCCTGACCGACGAGCACGGCGTCATGATGCTGACCACAGACGATGAAGATTGCATCCCGGTATGGCCACACCCTGAGTACGCCCAGGCGTGGGCCGAGGGTGAATGGGCCGAATGCAAGCCGCAGTCCATCACCCTCAAGGTGTGGCTGGAGCGCTGGGTTGACGGTATGGAGCAGGACGAGCTGTGCGTCGCCGTGTTCCCGACTCCGGATCAGGAAGGCATAGTGCTGTCGCCGGCTGACGTGGCTGATGCCATTGCCGAGAAGCAGGCCAAGCGCGCTTAATCGCCCCTAGCGTCAAGGCTGCAACCACGGTTGCAAACAAAAAAGACCCCGTCACCTCTGGTGCGGGGTCTTTTGTTTGATATGTACTTTGGTCTCAAGGCTGCCGATAAGTGGTGTCTATCTTCATGACGGCAGGAAAGGTCTTGCCGTTTTTGATGGCGGCTTTTGTCTCGGTTTTTAGCTGGTCGTCGATCCAGAGCAGACCGCCGTAGCTGTAGCCGCTACTTCCGCCATCGAGTGGCCAGTAAAGCAGATCACTTTTGGGTGTGGCGGGCAGCTTGGGTAATTTTATCCAGCGCCAGGCCCCTTCCCGGGTATAGGGCACCTGATAGGCAGGGACAAAGCTGGCCAGTTCATACAGTCGCTGCTGGATCTGCCGCGACAGCGTCGCTTTTTTGGTGAAGTCGAACTCCTTGTCGTACTGCTCCACCAAGGCAGTGATGGCGTCATCATCTATGTTCATGATGTTGTTGGTCTGGGGCTTGTTGGCATTGACCTTGTGGAAAAACTCCCAATAAGCGGGATAGCGACCGCCGCTCCATGCCATCCAGGCACTCTGGTGTTTTTTCTCCAGCATGGACTTGAAACCCGAAGAGGCATCCATCAGGTTGAGCTCGAGATTGAGCCCCGCCTTCTTGGCCTCCTCCCGCAGCAAAGTGAGCCGCTGGGCATGTTCCGCCGTGGTGTAGGTGATGGTCAGGGTCAGTGGTTGCCCCTTGTTGTTTTGCAAAATGCCCTGTGGCCCCACCTTGTTGAAACCAGCCTTGGCGAAATAGCTGCGCGCAAGTTTGGGATCAAACGGGCGTGCCTTTATCTCTGTGTTGGTAAAATCCCCTTGGCCCGACCCGTAGCTGTTGAGTCGCTGGTAATCCCCTCGCAGCAAGGTGACGAGCATCTTGTCTAGGTTGAGGGAATGCTGGATGCCCAGCCGCACATTGAGCTCGCTGAGCAGCGGGTCTGCTGTATTGAGATAGAGTCCCATGGGGGATTGGGGAGTCTGGTTGTAGAACCAGAGCCGCTCGATATAACCCTTCTCGAATTCTGCGGTTTTGGTCTTGTCGTGCCACCAGTTGGGCATGACCAGCGGGAAGGTATCCAGATCGCCGCGCAAGAAGTGTTGCCAGGCGATGTTCTGATCCCGCAACACCTTGATCTCAATCCTGTCCGGGTTGAAGCGGTGCTGAAAGTAGCGCTCCTCGTCTCCCCACCAATCTTTGATCCGCTTGAAGCTAACCGACTTGCCCTTTTTTACCTCACCGAGCTGATAGGGGCCCGTGACTGGCAGTATTTTCCAGTTGTACTCCTTGACCCAGTTGGCCGTGAGCTTGATGGCGTGGCTTGGCTCCGGGGTGAATGGCAGGGATTCCAGCAGATCTTCCCGACTCTTTTCGCTGCCGCTGGTGATGGAGAGGGTGTGGTCATCGAAGCGTGTCACGTCTGCGATCTGGGTGCTGTAGTAGTTGTTGTACCAGGGGTCGTTTATTTCCTTGCTGCGCATCATCTTGAGGGTAAACACCCAGTCATCGGCGGTGACGGGCTGGCCATCGGACCAGCGAGCCTTGGGGTTGATGCGAAAATAGAGGGTCTTGTGATCGGCGCCAAAGGCCCACGAGTTTGCCAGCATGGGCATGGGGTTGCCTGTGACGGGATGTGTGCTCAACAGCGGCAGGTTGCTTTCCCTGACATAGCTGGCAAAGCTGCCGTTGGAATCGGGCCCGAATTTGCGCAGGGTCAACGGAAAGCTGGTGACAAATCCGCGAAAGGTGCCGCCCCGTTTGGCGGCCTGGTCGGCGTAGACAGGATCAGCATTGTTGTGCTCCCACTTGAGATCCGCAGGCAGGCCGGCGCCCCAGCCAAACTGACTCCAGCACAGGGTTAGGGTGATGGCGGCGGTGTAAGCAGTGGTGCGAATAAGGGGCGGGACGGGGCTCACCCCGGCTGAGGCTGTCGATGGCATATCCTTGCTCTCTCCTGATGGTCTGCATCCTGCAGGCACGGTCTGGTGACGTCAGTCCCGATAGGGACTGGCTCATGATGGAAATTTTTGCCAGTTGGGTCAATGGCGATGGGCAAATAACGCCTTGGTCATCAAGGCGCCGTCTGTGGCTTGAACCAGCGCAGCCGGCCACCCAGCAGATGGACCACGAAGCCGAGCAGCACCAGACCAGAGCCCAGCCACTGCAACGGAGTGGGGTGCTCATCGAGCAGGACGGCAGCCGCCACCATGCCGACGCAGGGCACCAGCAGGGAGAGCGGTGCCACCTGGGCCACCGGATAACGCATCAGCAGGCGGCCCCACAGGCCGTAACCGAGCCAGGTGGCGACAAAGGAGAGATAGAGCACGCACAAGAGCCCCTGCCAGCTGAAGTTGAGCAGGCTGGCGGCAATGCTCTCCGGCCCTTCGAACAACCAGGACAGGGCGAAGAAAGGCAGTATGGGCACCAGGCCGCCCCAGGCGATGAGGCTGGGCAGGGAAGTTTGATAGCGCAGGCCAATCTGGCGATTGATGACGTTGCCAAGGCCCCAGCAGGCGGCTGCGCAGAGCGTCAGCACGAAGCCGAGCAGGGTCAGGTTACCCTCGCCATGGGTGGCAATGAGATAGAGTCCTGCGCCCGCCAGTGGCAACGCTACCCAGTGATGGGGCTGCCAGCGCTCCCCCAGCCAGAGCATGGCGAACAGCAGGGTGAACACCACCTGGGATTGCAGTACCAGCGAGGCCATGCCCGCCGGCATGCCGAACTTCATGGCACTGAACAGGAAGGCAAACTGTCCCAGGCTGATGGCGCCACCATAGGCCAGCAGCCAGCGCCAGGGCATGGTGGGCCTGGGCACCAGCAAGATGGCGGGGAAGACCACGCCGACGAAGCGCAGCGCTCCCAGCAACAGCGGCGGTATCCCCTCCAGCCCCCACTTGATCGCCACGAAATTCAGCCCCCAGCAGAGGATGACCAGGGCGGCCAGACACTTGTCCTTGGTTTGCATTCAGCTTCCTTGTATGACTGCCTTTTAAAAGAGGTGCGGCGATCCCGCTGCCAGCGGGACGGGTCGGCAAGAGGACGAGCATACCCTTGACAGGGTGGCTGGCGTCAAGTCGCCAGACCGGCTTGCACCAAAGGACGGATCACTTGCTGGTTGCCGGCTACTCTTGTGGCCAAGAGGCGGCCGGGCAGTGGTCAAGGCATCTGTGGTGGATAGGGCGTTTGCCTGCCTTGACCTCGGTTTTTTGTCTGCGGCCAGATGGAGGGGGAGATCGAGAAGGGGCGGCGGACGGTCTACGCTATACAAAGACAGCCCGATAGTGCGGCTGGTGCCAATGGCTTAACGGAGGTATCCCCTATGAGCGACCACACTCTGCTGCCCCATGGCGAAGATCTGCGCCGCGCCGTGCGCTGGCTCAGCGAGCATCATCAACACGATATCCGTGCCATTGAAGAGGCCAGCATCCGTTTTGATCTGTCACCGCTGGATGAAGAGTTTTTGATTCAGCACTGTGTCGAACGGGAAGGGGGCGCCAACTAGACGAAGTTGGCGAGGCTGATGCCAAACTCTTTGGGATCGACCGTGCTTTCTATGCTCTCCTGTACCCCGGACTTCGCCAGATCCAGCCACTGCACCTCGAGGTAGTGGCGCTGGGTCGCGTGATAGATCACCTTCACCACTGGCTTGAGCGGCTCTTGCGGATTGCGCTGCATGACGATGGCCAGTCGCTGGTTGGAAAGTTGTACCAGGGTACCCACCGGATAGACCCCCATGCATTTGATGAACTTGGTCACCAGCAGTCGATCAAAATGGTGGTCTGCCCCCTTGAGCAGGATCCGGAATGCCTGGGTCGGCTGCATCCCCTGCTTGTAGACCCGATCTGCCGTCACTGCGTCGTAGACATCGACGATGCCGCTCATGCGGGTGTAGAGAGACAGCTGGTCACCCTTGAGGTGGCGGGGATAGCCGGTGCCATCGAGCCGCTCATGGTGATTGGCGGCGACTTCCAGCATGGTGGCTGTGATGCCCGGGGTGCTGCTCAGAATGTCATGGCTATGTACCACGTGCTGGCGCATCACGGTGAACTCTTCATCGGTCAGCTTGCCCGGTTTGTTGAGCACCTCATCCGGGGTCATGATCTTGCCCACATCATGCAGCAGCCCCCCCAGGGTCAGCTCCTTGAGCACGCTGCGCTCCAGCGCCAGATAACGGCCGAAGTTGGCCAGCAATATGGCCACGTTCATGGAGTGCTCCATCAGGTAGGCATCCTTGGCACGAATGCGGGCCAGACAGAGCATGGCATCGCCGTGGGTGAACATGGTGTCCACCATCTCTTCGGCCACGGTTGCCAAGGGGGTAATGTCGATGGGCTCACCCGCCTTTAGCTGGCGAATGAATTTGCCTTGCAGCTCACGGGCCTCCTGATACAGGCGGCGGATCTTGAGCTCACGCCCCTCGCCGTTCGCGCTGCCTGTCGGGCGTTGTGATGCAATTGAAGAGGCTGCCGGGTCGGGGAAGATGATCTGCTCTATGCCAGCCAATTTGCTGCGGGCGAGATCGACGCGCACCGTGAGCACACCGCGCCGGATCAGGCCATCAATTTGCTGACGAGTCGTCACCAGCCCCATCTGGGCGATCTCCATGCCACCGGTCTGGCTGGTGATGGCGATCACATACATGCCTGCTTGTAGCTGGTTGACGGGAATGACTGGATGAGGAGTGTGTGACTTCATACGGCTTCCTGACTTTATTATTATGCGTAAGGTTAGGCCCTCAGCAGGCAGTCTAACATCCGCGCCATGCTTCGTCATTGTGGTACGGTTTACGCCAGCACTGCTTATTGCTGGAGTTGTTGGCCTTGGCCTATATAATGGCGCCCCTTTATTGATGGACTCTGAGGTTGTGCATGCGGCTCGATAAATTTCTTTGCGATTGTTCCGATTTGACCCGTTCCCTGGCGGGCAAACTGATCCGGCAGGGAGAGGTCACTGTGGATGGCATAGTGGTCAAACAACCCGCTTTTCACATCAACGAGCAGAGCCAGGTTGAATTTGACGGTGTCATGCTGACGCTGGATCAGCGCAATCGCTACTTCATGCTGCACAAACCGGAAGGTTACGTCTGCTCCAACGAGGATCCTGATCACCCGACCGTTTTCTTCCTGATGGATGAACCTGCCATGGGCAAGCTGCACGTGGTTGGTCGACTCGATCTCGATACCACGGGTCTGGTGCTGGTCACCGATGATGGCAAATGGTCCCACCGCATCACCTCGCCGCGCCATGAGTGTGCCAAGACCTACCATGTCTGGTTGGCGGATCCCGTGCATCAGGACGCCATATCGCTGTTTGCCGATGGCGTGTTTCTGCGCAACGAGACCGAGAAGACCCGTCCCGCCCAGCTGGAAATTCTGGCTGAGTGCGAGGCGCGACTCACTATCCATGAAGGCAAGTATCATCAGGTGAAGCGGATGTTTGCCTCCATCGGTAACAAGGTGGTGGGGCTGCATCGGGAGCAGATCGGTACACTGGCGCTGGATGATGCGTTGGCACCGGGCGAATACCGCGAGCTGACGGCAGAGGAAATCGCCCAGTTTTAAGCCGCTCGCCTGACACTGAGCAAGGCGCGCCTTGCTCAGTGTCCGCTGACCCCCAGCACCATGGCCGTACCCAGGGTCGCCAGCAGGGCGCCCGCCCAGGCCGCAAGGGAGGGGCGCTGGCCCGAATGCCACCACAGCAGGGGTAGCAGAATGACTGGCGTGGTGGATGAGAGAATCGCCACCATGCCGACTTCTCCCTGGCGCAGGGCGACCAGGATCAGAGTCATCCCCATGGCCATGGCCAGGAAACCGTTGATGCCAATCAACCCCAGCACCTGACGGTTGATGGGGTTGTGGGGCATGGCGAGCGGCACTCTCAGCACTCGCAAGGTGCAGTGAGCCAACAGGGCACTGCCCATGCGGATGCCGGAGGCGCTCACAGCGTCGACATTGCCACTCATCATCACTGGCTTGGCGATGATGGCACCCAGGCTCTGACAGAAGGCGGCGGTCAGCCCCAGACCGATGCCGATGGCAAGGTGTCCACGCACCTGCTCCCACTCGTTGTGCTGATTGCCGCCACGCCGGCCGAACAGGATGGCGAGCATGACACCGGCAAACACCAACAGCGCTCCCACCAGTCGCCAACCGCCGAGCTGCTCACCAAACAACCAGAGACCGAGCAGGGCGGAGAAGAGTGCATGGCAGGAGAACAACAAGCCGCTGCGCCTGGGGCCCAGCCGGTTCATGCAGGCAAACAGGGCTGTATCCCCGACAAAGATACCGATCAGGCCCGACAGCGCCAGCAGGGGAAGGGCGCTCTCGCTAAGGGATTGCCAGCCTCCGGTGGCGATGCTGGCAGTGCCCAGCATCAGGCTGACCAGAAACATGCGCCAGCGACTGTAGGCAAATGCCCCCAGGTGGCGGGCCGGTTTGACGGAAATCAGGGCCGCCACTGCCCACAAACTGGCCGCTGCCAGCGCCAGCCACTCATACCCCATAAAAACTCCTGAGAATGTCGCCAGATCGAAAGACGTGTCAGGCCGTTACCAGCGACAGCCACTCGCATTTCATGAAAAACTACGGAAAAAAATAGCCCGAAAGACTCCATCTCTTGGGCAAGCCCGATACAATACGGGGCGTCTTCGGGGATAACAAGCGCAGCATCATGCATTCGTATTCAGGCGCGCTGCCGGCCTTCCCCTTCTTGAAATAAAGTGAATTGAACGAGGTTTATGTCATGGTTTACCGCGCCGCTGTTTATCAGCCGGAACGCCGGCCAGCCCGTCGCTGGCTTTCTCCCTTGCTGCTGGGCCTGCTGATGGCCCCATCGCTGCAAGCAACCACGGTTACCCAGGAGACTGTGCTGTCGGATCGCCAGACGCTGGTCAAGGGCAACGGTGATGAGCCTGAGTCCCTCGATCCTGCCCAGATCCGCTCCGGTTTTCCGGGGGAAGTGGTACTGGTGGATTTGTTTGAAGGGCTGGTGAGCGAAGATGGTCAGGGCAAGACAGTGCCGGCTCAGGCCCAGCGCTGGGAGACCAGCGAAGATGGGCTGGTGTGGCGCTTCTTCCTGCGACCCCAGCTCAAATGGTCCAACGGCGAGCCGCTTACCGCCCAGGATTTCGTCTACGCCTGGCGTCGGCTGCTGGATCCGGCACAAGGGTCCCCTTCCGCCGGATTGCTGCTGGCGACCGGTATCAACAATGCTCAATCCATCTATGCCGGGGCTCTCGAGCTCACGTCGCTGGGGGTGGAGGCCGAGAGCAGCCAGATCCTCAAGGTGACACTGGAGCGACCCGTACCCTATTTCCTGCAACTGGTCAGTCAACGCCCCTTTGTTCCCGTCAATGAGCAGGCGATCACCCGGTTTGGCAAAGAGTGGACCCAGCCCGGCAAATTGGTCAGCAATGGGGCTTACAAGCTGGTGAACTGGGCACCTAATGAACGTATCGAGGCTGAGCGAAACATCCATTATTGGGATGACTTGCACACCCGGATCAAGCGGGTGACCTATCTGCCGCTCTCCTCCCAGCATGCTGAACGGCTGCGCTATGAGGCAGGGGAGATCCAGCTCACCAACAAGGTGGCACTGGAGTATTACCAGAAGACCAAACAGACGACGCCAGAGCGGATCTGGGGTCTGCCGCTGCTTGGCACCTATCTCTATACCTTCAATCTGCGCCGTCCCGAGCTGCAGGATGTACGGGTGCGCCAGGCACTGGCCATGACCATAAACCGTCACGTGCTGACCGAGCAGGTCAGCGGTCAGGGGGAGCGGCCTGCCTGGTCTCTGCTGCCTGGCATGCCAGGCTATGAGGTACTTGGTTCACCGCTTGCTCTGCAGGATCAGCCGACACGGCTGGCCAAGGCTGCCGCCTTGATGGCGCAGGCAGGTTACAACAGTGCCCGTCCCTTCAAGCTGACGTTGACCTACAACACGTCTGAGAGCCACAAGAAGCTGGCGCTGGCGGTGGCCGCCATGTGGAAACCGCTGGGGGTGGAGGTGTCGCTCAACAACATGGAGTGGAGCGCCTATCAGGTGGCCAAAGACAGTGGTGATTTCATGCTGGTCCGCTCCTTCCTGTTTGGAGATTATGTGGAGCCCTCATCCATGCTCAACAGCTTCCGCTGTCAGGACCCCCAGAACGAGAGCGGCTATTGCAATCCGGCCTTTGATGGCTTGCTGCAGCAGGCATCGGACACCCTGGATGGTAGTACCCGGACCGGACTCTATCGCCAGGCCGAGCAGCTGCTGATGGACGAAATGCCCGCCATTCCCGTGTATCACTACAATCAGATGCGGCTGGTGGACCCCACACTGCACGGGTTGCCAAGCCAGAACCTCAAGGGGGCTATCGCCACCAAGGATCTCTATTTCAGCAAGCAGTAAGGGCGTTCGCGATGAAGATTGCCATCATTTCAGACCTGCACGGCAGCCTGAGCGCACTGGAACAGGTGCTGGCCCAGCTTGCTCCCTGGCAGCCCGATCACTATCTGCTGCTCGGCGATCTGCTCAACCATGGCCCTCGCAATCCGGTGCCGCCGGGTTATGCCCCCGCCGCCGTGGCCGAGCGGCTCAATCAGCTGGCGCCGCACATCATGGCGGTGCGTGGCAACTGCGATTCGGAAGTGGATCAGATGTTGCTGAACTTCCCCATGACAGCACCTTATAACCAGTTGCTGGTGGATGGACGGCGCTGGTTTGTCAGTCATGGTCATCTCTATCGCCCGGATGCGGTACCGCTGCCCCCCGGCAGCCTGTTTATCAGCGGCCACACCCATCTACCCGTGCTGCAGCGAGAAGGGGAGCTGGTGCTGATGAATCCGGGGTCTATCTGTTTTCCACGGGGAGAGCTGGCGGCAACCTATGGCCGGTATGAGACGGGCGTGTTGAGCATCCATGCCTGTGCGGACAGCGAAGAACTGTTGAGGCTGGTGTTATAGGTTGGCGACGGGCAGAGCTTGCGCGAGGGGAAGCGGAAAGGGATCAGGCCTTGATGCCGAATGAGCGTGTGCCGGAGCGGGTGTTGCCCTTGGCGTCATAAGTCAGGGAGTTGCGATCCCGCAACTGGCTCAAAAAGCTTGCCAGGCGGCGGTTGGAGACGATGCTGAGCTCGAGCAGGCGACCATTCACATCGTTTTGTTCCTGACAGGCATCGAGTTTTTCACGCAGGGCATTCATCTGCTCTGGAAAGGCAGACAGCTGCTGTTGCAGTTCGGGCAGCCGGGCCAGGGTCTGGTCCAGCACTTCAATATCGGCAAGCAGTTTCTGCTTGCGCTCTGCCAGCTCAGGCAGCGCCAGTGCCTGGTGCTGCTTGAGCAGGTTGAATTCCTCCTCCAGCAAACCTTGCATCCGGGAGAGGTATTCGTCTTGGGTGTGCAGCAGCGAAGGTAAGTCCATCATCCGAGCAGCTTGTCCAGAGTGGATTCAAAGCTGAACATCTTTTTGGCTACCGCCTCGCTGTTGACCTGGTATTCACCATTGGCCACGGCTTTCTTCAGACTCTCGACCCGGCTTTCATTGCCGGTGGAGGCTGAGTTGAGATTTTTCTGCATCTGTTGCAATTGCTGCGCCTCATTGGTCAAGGAGACGGAGTCTGTCTTGACAGTCGCCGCACGGTTGTCGGGAGACGAGGTCGCTTGTTTGGTGTTGGCACCCTGGCTATTACCGGTGTTTTGCAACCGATTATTTGCCAAGTTGTTGATATTGTTAATAGCCATAGTGTTTACCTTCGTCTGCTTTGCTGTTCGCTTACCTGTTTATCGGTGACCGTCGTCAGAACTTTAGAAAAAAATAACCTGAAAACGTATCAGAAGGTGACCACCACAGAGCCGACTGCGCTGACCTTCCCTTGCACTGTTTTTCCTGAACGAATATTGACGAGGCTGATCATGTCTCCGAAGCTGCCATCTTGCAAGGCTCGGGCCATGGTTTTGATTTGCATGCTGCTGTTTTCTGCACTGAGTGTGACCTGGTCGCCTTTGCAAACCACGCAGACTTGGCTGAGCCGTATGGGCTGACCCGGCTTGAGTTCCCGTTTGCTGCGTACCCCTATCAGGGGGGCCGGATCGCTCAGATAATCACCGCGGATCTGGATCTGATCCTGATAGGCCAGCGTCAAGACACTCTCACTGAGTATGTCGCCCTTGGCTACCGGGGTAGCCACGGTCACATAGGGTTTCTGGATGCTGACGCGCACCGGCAAATAGAGGTCCCAGGGTTTTTCTTCCTCACATTTGAGGTAGACAGTGGTGTTACGGCGCACTTCCATCCTGGCGGGAAGGCTGATGGTAAGATGCTGCTCGCAGCGGCTCAAAGGTAGCCTGTCATCAATGGAGGCAGCTTGCACGTGAGCCTGGGCATCGAGTGGAATATCGAGCTGGCCGAGCACAAACTCTTGCGCCATTTCTTGCAGATAACTGGTCACCTCGGATGCCGTGGCGTGAGATATGCCGCAAAACAGCAGTAAGATGAGGAAAAGTCTACTAATCATTTTCTCTCGCAGGCCGATAAGTTGTTCACGCATATCACCATATTTAACTATGCTTGCTTCAGAATTCGTTTGTAGTGACATCGATAGTCTGACGCAAGCCAATACGCATGCATGATTAATGCCAAGCGTTTTTAGGGAGTGTTTATGGCCAGTATTATGGACTCGGTCAACCAACGTACCCAGCTGGTGGGACAAAACCGGTTGGAGCTGCTGTTGTTTCGTCTCAATGGACGTCAAAGATTTGGCATCAACGTATTCAAAGTGCGTGAAGTGCTGCAATGCCCTCCCTTGACCGTCATGCCCAAACTCAACTCCTGTATTCGTGGCGTTGCGCACATCCGTGGCCAGACCATTTCGGTGATTGATCTCAGCATGGCGGTGGGCAAACGTCCCATCGAGGACCTGAGCAAGTGTTTCATTATTATTTCCGAGTACAACCGTTCAGTTCAGGGCTTCTTGGTGCATTCGGTTGAACGCATCATCAACATGAACTGGGAATCCATTCTGCCGCCACCCAAAGGGGCAGGGCGCATCAACTACATGACTGCGGTCACAGAGGTAGACGGCGAGCTGGTGGAGATCCTGGATGTTGAACGTATCCTCAACGAAATCTCTCCGGTGTCGACCGAAGTAAGTGCCGAGTTGGTGGATGCCAGTGTCGAGCACAATACCCATGGTCGTCCCGTGCTGGTAGCAGATGACTCTTCTGTTGCTCGCAAGCAGGTGCAGCGAGCCCTCGAGGCGATTGGCGTGCAATGTGTGCTGGCCAAGGATGGGCGTGAGGCACTCAACATGTTGCTGGAGATGGCCAAGAATGGCCCCATCAAGGATCAGATTGCCTTGGTGATCTCGGACATCGAGATGCCGGAAATGGACGGTTATACTTTTACCGCCGAGATCCGTAACAATCCCAATCTCAAGGACTTACATGTTATTCTGCACACATCCCTCAGTGGGGTGTTCAATCAGGCCATGGTGCAGAAAGTCGGTGCGAACAATTTCATCGCCAAATTCCAACCGGATGAGTTGGCCAAAGCCGTACAAGGCGCACTCTAATCAAGAAGAACAAACTGCATGAAGACACTTTCGGACGACTTATACAAACAATTCAGCAACTTTCTGGCAGTACAGAGCGGAATCGTGCTGGGTGACAACAAACAGTATCTGGTCAAGAGTCGGCTTTCACCCTTGATGACTCAGTTTGGTATTGAGAGTCTGTCTGATCTGGTTACTCGAGCGATGAGTGTGCGTGAGCGTGACCTGAAAATGGCAGTGGTTGATGCCATGACTACCAACGAGACCCTCTGGTTTCGCGATACTTATCCCTTTCAACTACTCAGTGACAAGCTTTTTCCCGAACTGGGCAAGAGTGGCCGTCCGATCAAGATCTGGTCGGCTGCCTCCTCGTCCGGGCAGGAGCCCTATTCCATCGCCATGACGGCGCTGGAACAGCAGGTCAAGAAGCCGGGTACCTTGCCCGGTGGCGTGCAGATTGTGGGCACAGATATTTCCAGCACCATGCTCAATCAGTGCAAGGAAGGGGTGTACGACAGCCTGGCGCTGGCCCGTGGTTTGTCACCTGAGCGCAAAAAGTTGTTCTTCGAACCTTATGGTGACAACAAGATGCGGGTGGTGGAACGTGTCAGAAAATTGACCACGTTCCGGCCACTGAACCTGCTGGAGAGCTACAGCCTGCTCGGCAAGTTTGACATCATCTTCTGCCGCAACGTGCTCATCTACTTTGCGCCGGAAGTGAAGTCGAAGATCCTCAATCAGTTCGCAGCCAGCCTCAACCCTGGCGGTTATCTGATGCTGGGGGCCTCAGAGTCACTGGCTGGTCTGACCGATCGGTTCGAAATGGTCCGTTGCAATCCTGGCATCGTCTACAAAGTCAAATAACCCCGCTTAAAATCCCTCTTTGGCACACCTCTTGCTAAGAATTTATCAAGCAGGAGGTGTGCTATGGCAATTTCATTCGACAAGGCATTCGGGATTCACCAATACACGCTGGGCGTTCGTTCCAAGCGTGCCGAGGTGTTATCCAGCAACATTGCCAACGCAGATACCCCGGGTTTCAAAGCCAGGGATATCAACTTCTCAGAGGCATTGGCGCAGGCCCAGCATCAGCAAGGGTTTGGTATGGCCACTACCAGTGAGAAGCACTTTGCCTTGCAATCGGATGCCCCTGGTCTGATGCAGTACCGCAATCCCCTGCAGCCCGATACCGGTGACGGCAACACGGTTGACGTGCAGCAGGAGCGCAGCGAGTTCTTGCGCAACAGCCTTGAGTACCAGACCTCCCTTGAATTTATGAACGGCAAGATCAGTGGCCTGTTGAAGGCCTTGAAAGGAGAACAGTAATGAGTTTGTTCAAGGTCTTTGACATTGCAGGCTCGGCCATGAGTGCACAGTCTGTTCGACTCAATACGGTGGCCAGCAACATGGCCAACGCCGACAGCGTCAGCTCCAGCGTGGAAAAAACTTACCATGCCAGGCGGCCAATCTTTGCCGCTCAACTGGATCAGGCGATGTCAGACAAGCAATCATCGGTCGGGGTCGAGGTGAAAGGGATTGTCGAGAGCAAGGCCCCCTTGCTCAAGGAGTACAACCCCAACCATCCCATGGCGGACGATGATGGCTATATTTTCAAACCCAACGTCAACATGGTTGAAGAGATGGCGGACATGATCAATGCCTCGCGCAGCTATCAGACCAATGTGCAGGTTGCCGATTCTGCCAAAAAAATGTTGCAGCAGACTCTCAACCTCGGCAAGTCCTGATAGGGGTAAGCACAGATGGCAGATACAAGTAGTGTGAACGGCATCAGCCGTACCACGACCCAGACCACTGATACGACAACGGCTCCGAAGAAAGAGCTTGATCAGGCGTCTTTTCTGAAGTTGCTGACCATGCAGCTTTCCTATCAGGACCCGTTCAAGCCGGTGGATAATGCCCAGATGTTGTCCCAGATGACGTCAATGTCGACTTCGGAGGGGATCAATAGCCTGTCAACCCAGATGGGTAATCTCAATACCCTGATGACCTCCAGCCAGGCGCTGCAGGCCTCTGCGCTGGTTGGGCAAAATGTGCTGTTGCAGAGCAACGTCGGATTTTTGGAGAAAGACGGCTCCCTTGGCGGTGTTGTGGCTGTCGGCGTCGAGAACAAGTACAAGAATGTCAAAATTACCGTAGAAGATGAGAACGGACAGGTTATCAGAGAGTTCCCTCTGGAAGGTGATCAGCGCGGTAACGTTGAATTCACCTGGGATGGCAAGGACAAGAACGGTAATCCCGTCGCGTCAGGCAAATATGTCCTGAAAGCCAACGGTAACAATGTGGAAGGTAAACCAGAAAGCATCGCTACATTTGCTTATGGGAAGGTTGATAGTGTGGTTTTGGGTAATGGAACCAACCCGACACAGCTCAATCTGAAAGGCCTTGGCACAACAACCCTGAACAGTATCCTGCAGATTGCAGGAGCGACAACCACACCACCAACCACCACGCCTACAGCATCGATCTAAGGAGCTGGATATGTCATTTAACAATGCCTTGAGCGGTGTCAACGCGGCACAAAAAGATTTGAACGTTACCGCCAACAACATTGCCAACGTCAATACCATGGGCTTTAAAGAGTCCCGTGCCGAGTTTGCGGATGTTTATGCCAACTCGATCTTTGTCAATGCCAAGACGCAGGTCGGTAATGGTGTGGCCACCGGGGCTGTTGCCCAGCAGTTTCATCAGGGAGCGTTGCAATTTACCAACAACGCACTGGATCTGGCGATCCAGGGCAATGGTTTTTTCGTCACCTCGGACGGTCTGACCAATCTTGACCGTACCTACACTCGGGCCGGCGCCTTCAAGCTTAATGAAAACAGCTATATGGTCAATAATCAGGGCCACTATCTGCAAGGTTATGAAATTAATACGGATGGGACGCCCAAGGCGGTCAGCATCAACGCCACCAAGCCGATTCAAATACCGGATCGGGCGGGCGAGCCAAAAATGACCGAACTGGTGGAAGCAAGTTTTAACTTGAGTATTGAGTCGAAAACAACGCCAACGGCACCCGCCGCGTTTGATCCCACCAACTCAGCCACCTTTGCACACTCAACTTCCGTGACGATCTATGATTCGCTTGGTGCCCCCCATGTGATCACCAAATATTTTGTACGCCATGAGGATCCGCTTGTTCCTGGGACGCCAATGACGCCTGGGACCTGGAGCATGTACATGTATGAGGGGAACAAGCCCATTGATATCGCTAGTGGTGCACCCAGCCCGGGCCCTGGCATCCCCACAGGTGTTCAGATGACGTTTACCTCCGGTGGCAAATTGGACACAACTATTCCACCTGCCCCGATCAAAACCGTCACGCTGGGCACAGCGGCCGGGATTATTAACAACGGTGCAGACCCCACTCAGGAACTGGAAATTCGTCTCAGTGATGTGACTCAATACAACTCTCCTTTCAACGTCACCAAGCTGACCCAGGATGGCGCCACTGTGGGTAATCTGACCAAGGTGGAGATTACGCCGGACGGTATTGTTTCTGCCACCTACAGCAATGCGACGACGTTAAAGGTTGCCATGGTTGCGCTGGCCAAGTTTGCCAACTCGCAAGGACTAACTCAGGTTGGCGATACCTCCTGGCGCCAGTCTCTGCTTTCTGGAGATGCGCTGCCCGGCACGCCTAATTCGGGCACCTTGGGCAGTATCAAGTCTTCGGCGGTGGAGCAATCCAACGTGGACTTGACCTCCCAACTGGTGAATCTCATCACGGCCCAGCGTAACTTCCAGGCCAACTCCCGTTCGCTGGAAGTGAACAGTTCGTTGCAGCAGACCATACTGCAGATCCGTTAATGATAACGGTGGTACAGGGGGCGCTTCGGCGCCCCTTTTTATTGTTCCCTTTCCGTTATCCTTCCGTGGGCGTTTATTCAACAGACGTTGGCACCTAAATTGCAGTTACCTGATCAGAGTCATCGGTTTGACGGAGGATCTCATGGATCACATGCTTTACATCGCCATGTCAGGGGCCAAGGAAAACATGAATAGCCTGGCTGTTCGTGGCAACAACCTGGCCAATGCCAATACAGTCGGTTTCAAGTCTGACTTCGAGCAGGCGCGCAGTATGCAGGCGTTCGGTGAAGGGCTGCCATCCCGGGTGTTTGCCATGACGGAGCGGCCTGGTCAGAACTTGCAGCACGGCATGCTGATGACGACAGGTCGAGATCTTGACGTGGCCGTTGACGGTCAGGGCTGGATTGCGGTGCAGGATCCCAAGGGTGGCGAAGCCTATACCCGGATGGGCAACTTGCAATTGAGCGCGACCGGCAACCTGCAGACCTCTACCGGCCTCAACGTCGTGGACGATGGTGGCCAACCCATAGTGCTGCCGTTGCCGATGGAAAAGATCGAGATCAATCAGGATGGTACCATCAGCGGTCGTCCTGAAGGGGCTGCCGCCAACCTGCCGGAAGACTTCCAGCGCATCAAGCTGGTAAAACCCGCGGCTGACGCCGTGGAGAAGGGCCAGGACGGACTGTTTCGTCGCAAGGATGGCCAGAATGAGGCGGCCTCGGCCACTGTGGGCCTGATTGCAGGCTCCCTGGAAGGGAGCAACGTCAACGTGGTCGACGAAATGACCAACCTAATCCGGTTGCAACGTCAGTTTGAAACTCAGGTCAAAATCATGAAGACCGCCGAGGAAAATGACGAAGCCCAAACCCAGTTGCTGCGCATCAGCTAATCAAGGAGTTTTACATGAACCCTGCACTTTGGATCAGCAAGACCGGCTTGGATGCACAGCAGACCAACATCTCGGTCACCTCGAACAACCTGGCGAACGCCAGCACTGTGGGTTACAAGAAATCCCGTGCCATCTTCGAGGATCTGCTCTATCAGAACATCAATCAGCCCGGAGGTCGCTCTTCGGCGGATACCGAACTGCCGTCCGGCTTGATGCTGGGTGCCGGTGCCAAGGTAGTGGCCACCCAGAAAAACCATGGTCAGGGCAATGTGCAGACCACGGACAACTCGCTGGATCTGATGATCAGCGGCCGCGGCTACTTCGAAATTCAGTTGCCCGACGGCAGTGCGGCATATACCCGTAACGGCCAGTTCACCCTCAATGATGAAGGGACCATAGTGACCCCGGGCAACGGTTATCCGCTGCAGCCGGAGATCCAGATCCCCGAAAATGCCCAGAGTGTGACTGTGAGCACGGATGGTCAGGTGTCGATCCAGCTCAAGGGGGATGGAGCTTCCCAGGTTGTCGGCCAGATCAACCTGTCTGATTTCGTCAATGCTTCCGGTCTGCAACCCATGGGGGAAAACATGTTCCTCGAAACCCAGTCCAGCGGCGCGCCCATCGAGGGGGTGGCCGGTGCAGACGGGCTCGGGGTCATCAAGCAGGGCATGCTGGAGACCTCCAACGTCAACGTGACCGAGGAGCTGGTCAATCTTATTCAGGCACAACGAGTCTACGAGATGAACTCCAAGGTTCTCTCGGCGGTGGACGGCATGATGTCCTTCCTGATCCAGCGCACATAAGTTGGCTGTGGACGGTATGAGCTTATTTTTGATCTCGCGCACATCAGTAGGAGGCGCATGATGAAAACCATATGGATGCTGGGACTGCTGGCGCTGGGAGGTTGCACTAGCACTCTCAATACCGCCAAGCCCGATGATCCCGAGTTTGCCCCCGTTTACGGGGAGTCGGATCCCGTGTCGGTCAGACCTACAGGGGCCATTTTTCAACCCGATCAGGTCAACGGCATCTACTCGGACATCAAGGCGCACAGAGTGGGTGACATCATCACCATAGAGTTGGCCGAGTCCACCTCTGCCTCCAAGAAAGCCAATACCCAGAGTGGCAAGGATAACAAGCTGAGCATGGAGCCCGTTACGCTGGGCGGAGTGCCGGTCACGGCAGGTCCTTATGATCTGTCGGCGTCGCTGGGCCAGAACAGCGCCTTCAAGGGGCAGGCCAAGGCGGATCAGAGCAACAGTCTGCAGGGCAATATTTCGGTGAGCGTGGCCAAGGTGCTGCCCAACGGCAATCTGGTGGTGCGCGGCGAGAAGTGGATCATGCTCAACAATGGCAACGAATACATCAGGATCACCGGCATGATCCGGCCCGAAGACGTGACGTCCGAAAACAGTGTGTCGTCACAACGGGTCGCCAATGCTCGTATCCATTACGGTGGTACCGGTGATCTGGCCAACAGCCAAGAGCAAGGGTGGCTTACCAGCTTTTTCAATGGCCCCTGGTGGCCGCTTTAGGAGATGTTATGACGTCACTCCGTCTTGTGACCCTGATCTGCTGCCTGATGCCTTTGGGAATGGCCCACGCCTCCCGTATCAAGGACATCAGCTCGGTGGAAGGGGTTCGTAACAACCAGTTGATTGGTTACGGTCTGGTCGTTGGCTTGCCCGGTACTGGCGAGAAGAACAACGCCTTCACCGAACAGACGTTTCGCACCATGCTCAACAACTTCGGTATCAAGGTGCCGGACAACATCAAGCCCAAGATAAAAGACGTGGCGCCGGTTGCCATCCATGCAGACTTGCCCCCCTTCTCCAAGCCGGGCCAGACCATAGATGTGACCGTATCGGCCATCGGTGAGGCCAAGAGTCTGCGGGGCGGTACCCTGTTGCAAAGCTTCTTGAAAGGGCTGGACGGGCGCGTCTATGCGGTGGCGCAAGGCAGTCTGGTGGTGGGGGGCCTCGGAGCCGAAGGGGCCGACGGCTCCAAGGTGGTGATCAATACGCCGACCGTGGGCCGCATCGCCAACGGCGCGACCGTGGAGCGGGAGGTGCCGAACTCCTTCGGCCAGGGGGATACCATCACCTTCAACCTAAATAGGCCGGACTTTACCACTGCTCGCCGACTGGCGGATGTGGTCAATGATCTGGTGGGGCCCAACACGGCGCAGGCGCTCGATGCAACCTCGATCAAGGTTTACGCGCCCAGGGATCCAGGTCAGCGGGTTTCTTATCTGGCGACCATAGAGAACCTGGAGGTGGATCCCGCCAGTGAGGCTGCCAAGATCATCGTCAATTCCCGTACCGGCACCATTGTCATCGGCAGCAATGTGCGGCTCAAACCGGCGGCCATCAGCCATGGCGGCTTGACGGTCACCATCGCAGAAAACCAGCAGGTCTCTCAACCCAATCCACTGGCGGGAGGTGAGACTGTGGTGACCAATAACTCGACCATCAATGTCCAGCAAGAGCCTGGTCGCATGTTCAAGTTCGATACTGGCGCGACGCTGGATGACCTGGTACGGGCGGTGAATCAGGTCGGGGTGGCTCCCGGCGATCTGATGGCGATTCTGGAGGCGCTGCAACAGGCGGGCGCCATCCAAGGTCAGCTGGTCATACTGTAACAAGCGGCAAGGGGTTGCCACGGGCGGCAATGAGGTAAGCAAAATGGCAGAGTTTGACACCAACAGCGGCATGAACATGGGCATGGTGCAGGATATCAAGAACCTGGATCGCCTGCGTCAGTTGAGCCAGAGCAAGGATGGGCAGGCTGCCGCACTGCAAAGCGCCGCCCGCCAGTTTGAATCCATCTTTACCCAGACTCTGTTCAAAGGGATGCGTCAGGCCAATCAGGTGCTGACTCAGGACAACCCCATGAACAGCAGTTATACCCAGTTCTATGAAGGCATGCTGGATGAGCAGCGGGTGTCCGACATGGCCAGCAAGGGAGGTATCGGGCTGGCCGACATGGTGATCAAGCAGTTCTCCCCCGAGACCTTTACCCGTCACGATGGCCGCGTACTCAAGCTGCCGCAGCGTACCGAACGGGTCTATAAACCCTATCAGCCGCCAACCTCGGCGGCCAACGATCTCATCTCGGCTTCAAAAGTTGGCAAAGATTTTGCTCATAAAGAGATGGGCGAGGCTGCCCAGCCGTTGGCCTCATCGCATCGCACTCATCGTACCGTCCCCCCCATGGGTCTGGTACAAGAGGCCCAGGCAGTGCGGGGAGCCAAAGCGCTGGACAAGACGACGAAGGTGTTCGAGACCCCGGAAGAGTTCGTCAATCGGCTGATGCCCCTTGCCAAAAAGGCGGCGGACAAGTTGGGCCTGAGCCCGGCGGTATTGGTGGCCCAGGCGGCACTGGAAAGCGGTTGGGGCAAGCGGGTGATCAAGAACGGAGAGGGAGAAATCACCCATAACCTGTTCGGTATCAAGGCTGACCCGCGTTGGCAAGGCCCCAAGGCCGTGGTCAGCACCCTGGAGTATGAACAAGGGGTAGCCTCACGCCAGAAGGCAGCGTTTCGCTCTTATGAGTCGTTTGAGGAGAGCTTCAACGACTATGTGGATTTCCTGACCTCGGGTACCCGTTACAAGGGGGCCCTGGCCAAGGTGGACAGCCCGGATCGCTATTTCGAAGCCTTGCAACAGGCAGGCTATGCCACGGATCCCCAGTACGCCAGGAAACTGAAACAGGTGTTGCGCAGTGATGCCATTGCTGGCTACTCCGCTACCAACGCCACAGAAATGGAGCTGTAAGTCATGGCAAGCGATCTGCTTGGAATTGGTACCTCGGGTGTGTTGGCACAGCAACGATTGCTGCAGACCACCAGCAACAACATAGTCAACGTCAACAGCCAGGGCTATGTGCGTGAGCGTACGCTGATCTATACCAATTCCGTCGGTATGGGTACGGGTGACATGCTGACCGATCGGGTCATCAATACCTATGCCCAGGGTGAGGTGCGCCGTGATACGTCCGCCTATTACGCCTCGGCCACTCGCTACGAGCAGCTCTCCAATACCGACATTTTGCTGGGGGATGCCAGCAACAGTGTCGGTGCAGCCGTTACCTCCTATTTCAAGGCGTTCCATACCGCCAACGAGGCTCCCGCCGACATCGCCGGTCGCAAGACCACCCTGAGCGAGCTCAGCGGCATGGTAAACCGCTTTCATACCCTGTCAGCCCAGCTGGACAAGCAGACCGACACCATCAACACCACCATAGGTGACGAGACCAAGAAGGTTAACAACCTCATCAACAGCATCAATGATCTGAATCAGGCCATCCTCCGCACTCAGGGAACGCCGGAAGAGAATCTGATGCTGTTCGATCAGCGGGATGAAGCCATTCGCCAGCTCTCCGAAAAAATGGAGATCAGCACAGTGCCTCAGGCCAATGGCAGCATGCTGGTCAACATGAGAACGGGCCACTCGCTGGTCCTCAATGGCGGGGTCGCCCAGTTCAGTGTTGTGTCGGGCAACCCGGATTCTCGGGAGTCCGAGCTGCAGCTGACTCTGGGGGCCAATAAAACCACCATCAATGACAAAGACATAGGTGGCGGGGTGGGTGGCTTGTTTTCCGCTCGCAATGATCTGGAGCCGAGCAAGCGTGAGCTAGGTCAGTTGGCGGCGGCCATGGCCGATGCCATGAACCGGCAGAACCGGTTGGGAATGGATCTGGATAACGAGCTGGGGGGAGATCTCTTCTCCCTTACCTCCAGCGATGGGCTGACCTATGAGCAGAACACAGGCACCGGCGCCGCCAAAGTCAGCTTCGTGCCCGGGAAAGGCACCGAGGTCACCACCTTTGATTACGAGGTACAGTTCAGCAGCGCCACCGGTTACGAGGTGTTCTCGCTGGACAAGGATGGCAATCGCACCTCGCTGGCAACCGGCAGCACGCCACCGGCTACCTTCGAGGTTGCCGGGCATGGCATTCAGATCGACCTCTCTGGTACGCCCGCTGCAGGGGACAGGATCCTGCTGCAACCGACCAAACATGCTGCCGCTGGCTTGGGCCAGCTGGCCACCCGCCCGGAGGATCTGGCGCTGGCATCCCCCCTCAAGGTTGACAAGAACAAGGACAACTTCGGTTCTGCCGAGATCAAGCTTGGCGGCGTCTTCAATACAGGCACGGGTTCGGGTTTTGGCACCAATACCCTGGACCCGGCAGCACCCCAGGTGGTGAAGGTTGATGGCAGCGGCAACTACGAAGTCTATGCGGCAGATGGCACTACCCTCATCGGTGTGGCGCCGGCCTCAAGCAAGGGACAGGATCTGATGGCTGCCATCGAGAGCCCGTTGGGGGGACCCAAGGTGTATGCCGATCCGACCCAGTCGCCTGGCTATGAGTTCAGCATCACAGGTACGGTAAGGGCCAATGACAGCTTCACCCTGAGCTACAACAAGGATGGTTTTGCCGACAACACCAACGGGTTGGCTCTGGCGGAGCTGCAAAACAAGGATCTGGTGCGCAAGAGCACCAATGCCGGCACCAGCAATGACAAGATGACTTTCAACGAGGCTTACTCGGGTCTGGTGACAGGGATAGGCAACCAGACCAACCAGGCCAAGACCTTGCTCAAGGCCAACGAAACAAAATTGAACCAGAGCACCAGTATCTTCGAGAGCGTCTCTGGCGTGAGCCTGGAGGAGGAGGCGGCCAACCTTATCCGCTACCAGCAATCTTATGCGGCATCGGCCCAGGTGGTCAGCACCGCCAAGCTCATCTTCGATACCCTGTTGTCTTCAGTGAGGTAAGTGCATGCGTATTACCACCAACATGGTCTATAGCCGGAATATCACCTCGCTGAACAATGCCAACGAAAGGTTGAGCACGGCTTATGAACAGCTGCAGAGCGGGGACAAGTTCAAGACCTCGGGGGAAGACCCCTCCGGCATGAGCCAGAAGATGGCGCTGACCAAGGAGATCGACCTTTTCAAGCAGTATGGTGTCAATGGCAGCCTGCTTGAGAACAGCTTGGGTCATGAAGAGACGGTGTTGACCGCGCTCAACAACGCCATGACCAGTGCCCAGACCCTGATCCAGAAATCCAACGACTCTGCGGTGAGCGCAGATGACCGTCTGGCGATTGCCAGTGAGCTGGAAGGGTTGCAAAAACAGATGTTTGACCTGATGAACAGCAAGAACTCTCAGGGCGAGTTTATTTTTGGTGGCAACCAGAGCAAGACCCAGCCATTTATCAAAGACGCCAGCGGGAATTATCTCTTTCAGGGAGATACCGGCCAGCGCAATATTCAGGTGTCACCGACGGTGCAAATTGCAGCCAATGATTCTGGCTTCAATTTGTTTGAGGTAGTCGCTACCCGCAGAACCGGCAGTGCTGCCAGTGCCAATATTCAAGTCGGGGTGGCCGATCAGGGAAACTTCGACAGTTTTTATCGCAATAATTATGATCCAGCCCTTGCCAGCAACCAATATACGGTAACCACGGCCGCGGGTACGCCGGATACGTATGAAATACGGGATGGTGGCGGCACCCTGTTGCAAAGTGGTGATTATGTCGCGGGCAACAAGATCCCCTTCAATGGCTTGGAGCTGACCCTGGATCTGCCTGCAGGCGGTGCGGCACAAGACTTCGTACTGGATCCCCCCCAGAACAACAATATTCTGGATGGCATGTCCGACTTTATTACCGCTCTGCGTGATCCGAATATTTCAGCGGACGATTTTCAGATAAAAGTCGCGGATGCGACTTCCCACATGAAGAATGCCCGCTTGAATGTCGACCAGGGGTTGGGCGAGATCGGCGGCAGGATGAACAGTCTGGAGCAGGTACTTGGCTCGAACGACGGTTTGAGTACCCTCAATCAACAAGCCAGGGCCAAGGTATCCGAGGCGGATTTGTATGAAGTGATCGCCACCTTGTCAAAAGAGGATGCGGCATTGAGTGCCTCCCAGCTCTCTTTCAGCAAAATAAGCAAACTGACGCTGTTTGATTATATTCGTTGATATTATCACGGGCCCGGCCACCGCAATTTCATTGCCAGGCGACAGGGCCCATTTGCTGAATATCCACTACTAACTCCCATATGAATCCCAGGGTGGGAGCACACTTTGTTGATATTTTAACCAAAGAATAACTGAGCCCGATAGTCGTCATTCCAGCCGGCTCTT
>NZ_JAPDBE010000022.1:0-79870 GCF_027705025.1 Aeromonas sp. D3
CTCGTCATTGAGCTCAATCGTTTGTTCCCGATGGGTTTTCTCGAGACGTAACAAGCGGTCGTGTTTGGAGAGCAAATCGTGACGTTGCCACACGCCACGCACGCCGCCGGCACTGACGTTGATACCTTGTAGAGCTAGTTCTTGCGCGACCCGCAGCGGGCCGTGAGTAGGCCTGGTGAGGGAATAATCGAGGATGGCCTGCTCAATCTCGGGAGCGACCCGGTTGGGATGAGCCCCTTTACAGCCGGGCAGTTTGTCGAGCAAGCCCTCGGCGCCATAGGTCTGGTAATTACGACGGATTTCGTAGAACTGCTGACGACTGTAGCCGATGAGCTTGCAGGCTTTGCTGACGTTATTGAGCTCTTTGGCGAGTTCTAGCAGGCTGAGTTTGCGACGTGCTACTTTCTCGTTGGTGGTCATACGGTGACTCCAGATAACACGGTAGGGGTACCGTTTTGTTATCCGGTTTGAAGCCGTATGACCACTCCCTTTTGTGGGCAACTGTCAGGTGAATACCATCTCCATACAATTAAATCTTCTAAAAAACCGCAGCCTTGAGCTGCGGTTTTTATTTCTATTCCCCAAACATGCCTTCATCCCAACCAAACCCCTATTCCCCCCACCCCCTTGCTCTACCCTCCCCTTTCAGCGGAAAAGGCGGTCAACATGCACGCTAAAGCCACGGGCGGGCACGGTATTGGTTCCCCCTGCAAACCGCCGAGTCGAGTTCAACGGGTCAGGAGCGCCATCAGGGATGATGGCGCAGCCGGCATAGGGGCCAAATCGGATCAGGGCGAGCACTGCTCGACCCCGATTTGGCGCTAGAACAAGGATGTTCGAAGCGGGCTTTGGCCGAAGCCATGGATGGCGTAGGCCAAAGTGCCGTCTGCGGCGCTCCGTCCGACCCGTTGGACGAGACGAGGGAACCCGCGAAGCGGGCGGTTTGCCGGGGGAGAAGACTTTTGGTGTTATTTGCCAAAGAGAGCGGGTCTTTCAAAAGTCACTCGCCAAGCCGCGCAGCGGCGGCGAAATCCTGTCGAGGGCGGAGCCCTCGCGTCCTGCATGGCAAAGCCATGCCAATCAGGAGAGAGGGAAGGTGTCAGCCCTCCGGCAGACCACAAACAAAAACCGCAGCCCTTGGGCTGCGGTTTTTTTATTGGCTCAACCTGTTGGCACCAACAGGGCAACCGCCCTTAGGCACGGCGCCAGCTGGTTTTGCCGGCGCTGTCTTCCAGCACTATGCCCATCTCGGTGAGACGGTTGCGAGCGGCATCGGCGGCGGCCCAGTTCTTGTCGGCGCGGGCCTGGTTGCGCTGGGCGATCAGCTGCTCTATCTCGGCCACTTCGTCATCGGCGTCATTGCCCTTGAGGAAGGCGTCCGGATCCTGTTGCAGGATGCCGAGCACGGCGCCCAGTTCGCGCAGACGGGCACCCAGACCTGCGGCCACGCTCATGTCTTCGGTTTTCTGGCGGTTGATTTCGCGCACCAGATCGAACAGGGCGGAATAGGCTTCCGGGGTGTTGAAGTCGTCGTCCATCGCTTCCTTGAAGCGGGCGACTTGCTCATCACCACCGGCGGCGGCAGCCACCGGCAGATCGCGCAGGGCGGTGTACATGCGCTCCAGGGCGGCGCGGGCTTGCTTCAAGTTGTCTTCCGAGTAGTTGAGCTGGCTGCGGTAGTGGCCGGACATCAGGAAGTAACGCACGCTCTCGGCGTCGTAGTGGGCCAGCACATCGCGGATGGTGAAGAAGTTGCCAAGGGATTTGGACATCTTCTCTTTGTCCACCATCACCATGCCGCTGTGCATCCAGGTGTTGACGTAGTCGCCACCGTGGGCGCAGCAGGACTGGGCGATCTCGTTCTCGTGGTGCGGGAACTGCAGATCGGAACCGCCGCCGTGGATGTCGAAGTGGTTGCCAAGGTGCTTGGAGTTCATGGCGGAGCACTCTATGTGCCAGCCAGGACGGCCCGGGCCCCAGGGGCTTTCCCAGGTCGGCTCGCCGGGCTTGGACATCTTCCACAGCACGAAGTCGAGCGGGTTGCGCTTGGCATCCACCACGCCAACGCGGGCACCGGCTTGCAGCTGCTCCAGATCCTGGCCCGAGAGCTTGCCGTAGTCGGCATAGGAGTCGACGATGAACATGA
Source organism: Aeromonas sp. D3 (assembly GCF_027705025.1). Lineage (NCBI taxonomy): Bacteria > Pseudomonadati > Pseudomonadota > Gammaproteobacteria > Aeromonadales > Aeromonadaceae > Aeromonas > Aeromonas sp. D3. The sequence continues at coordinate 2,147 of NZ_JAPDBE010000022.1, forward strand.
CGTCGCCGTTGTCGGCCACGTAGGCGTGATCCTGCGCGATCAGGCTCTCTACCAGCTCGATGATTTCACTGATGTGCTGGGTGGCGCGGGGCTCGACGTCCGGGCGCACCATGCCGAGGGCATCAAAATCCTGGTGCATGTCGCCGATCAGGCGCTCGGTCAGATCGTCGCAGGTGACGTTGGTCTCGGCGGCGCGCTTGATGATCTTGTCATCCACGTCGGTGACGTTGCGCACATAGTTGAGCTGATAACCGCAGTAACGCAGGTAACGGGCCACCACGTCGAAGGCGACGAAGGTGCGACCGTGGCCGATATGACAGTGATCGTAGATAGTGACGCCACACACATACATGCCCACCTTGCCCGGGTGGATAGGTTTGAATTCTTCTTTTTGACGAGTGAGTGTGTTGTATATCTTCAGCATCTTATGACCACTGCCTGTGAGTAAAATGGCCTGCCATTCTACCCGCATCCGGTGGAGAAAACGAGGCAGAAAACAGGCCGGATCCTGCGTGCCATCTATGCCGCAGCCCCTTGATGGGCTAGAATTGCCACCACTTTATGCCATAGCCGCGAGCCACCTTCGCGCCCGCGCCACATTTGAAAGGACATATCATGGTTACTCTGCACACCAACCACGGCGACATCACCCTCACCCTGAACGCTGAAAAAGCCCCGGAAACCGTGGCCAACTTCCTGCAATACTGCCGTGACGGTCACTACGACAACACCATTTTCCACCGCGTCATCGACGGCTTCATGATCCAGGGCGGCGGCTATGCCCCCGGTTTTGAAGAGAAAGAGACTCGCGCTCCCATCAAGAACGAAGCGGCCAACGGCCTGTCCAACAAGGTCGGCACCGTCGCCATGGCCCGTACCATGGAGCCGCACTCTGCCAGTGCCCAGTTCTTCATCAACGTGAGCAACAACGACTTCCTCGACTTCAAATCCGCCACCACCCAGGGCTTCGGCTACTGCGTATTTGGTGAAGTGACCGCCGGCATGGACGTGGTCAACAAGATCAAAGCCGTCAAGACCGGCAACGCCGGCCGCATGCACCAGGATGTGCCGGTAGAAGACGTGGTGATCACCAAGGTGACCCTTGCAGACTGATCTCTGCCTTCTGCGAGATGAACTGACTGCGGCCCCGGCCGCAGTTTTTCCATCTGCGCGCTTGACCGCCGGCCCTAACTGGCGCCGCTTCGACTATCTGGCCCTGGGCAATCCTCGCCAGCGCGCGGCCCATGCCCTGTTGAACGACACGCCCCTGTGGGGGGAGTTGCAGAGCCTGTGTCTGGATGTGGCGCTGGTGAGCACCCTGGCCATCGGGCTCGACCGGCCAGGCAGCGATCTCGACATCCTCTGCCAGCACAGCGATCCCGCCGCCCTTGCCGACCTGTTTGCCCAACGTCAGTGGCAGAGCCGCGCCCTTGGCAGCGACATCTGGCTGCTGGAGCAGGCCCTGATCGATGGCGTGGGCACCCCCTGGCCCATCGAGCTCTATGTGACCCCGGCACGGGTCGATACCCTCAACGGCTGGCGCCACCTCAGCCTGATGGCCGCCTTGATAGAACACTTTGGCCACGACTTTTACCAGACACTGCGCACCTTGCGCCTGCAACAAGGGCTGAAAGGGGAAGCGGCCATCTGCCACCTGCTGAAGTTGCCCGGTGACCCTTATCAGGCGCTGTTGACGCTGGAGGGGCACGACCTTGACCAGCTTGACTGGCAGCCTCAGGCACAGGCACCCTCTGCTCAGCCAGCCACTTTTTCCAGCCACCCAGTTATCAGGGCCCCTTGCACACCATCATGAGCACCCTCTTTATCAGTGACATTCACCTGTGCAGCGATCGGCCCGACATGACGGCCGCCCTGGTGCGCTTTCTGGAACGCGACGCTCCCGGTGCCGATGCCCTCTATGTGCTGGGGGATCTGTTTGAATTCTGGATTGGCGACGATGACCCCAATCCGCTCCATCACGCCATCGCCGATGCCTTTGCGGCCCTGCGCCAGCGCGGCGTGCCCATCTACTTTATCCACGGCAACCGCGACTTTCTGCTGGGCCGGCAGTTTGCCAAGCGATCAGGCATGACACTGCTGGCTGATCCTTGCGTGATCGACCTCTATGGGGAGCGGGTGCTGCTGAGCCACGGCGATCTGCTCTGCACCCTGGATCTGGGCTATCAGAAACTTCGCCGCATCACCCAGCTCAAATGGCTGCGCTGGCTCTTCTTGCGCCTGCCCCTCACTCGTCGCCTTGCCATCGCCTGCAAGATGCGTGGCCAAAGCCAGATGGAAAATGTTCAAAAGAGCCAGACCATCATGGATGTGACGCCAGCGGCGGTGGACGCACTGCTGCGCCAGCACGGCTGCCAGCTGCTTATCCATGGTCACACCCACAGACCCGCCATTCACGATTTTACGCTCGACGGTCAACCTGCCCGCCGTATCGTGCTGGGAGACTGGTTCGAGCAGGGATCCGTGCTGGTATGCCGCCCGGGCGAACAGCGGCTGGAGCAGCGCACCTTGCCATCGCTCAATCCTGCCGGGGCCCATGAGTCCGACAATCTGTGACCAGCCGACCATCGCCAGCCCTTCGCACCATCGCCCCCTCCCCTATAATGTGAGCTCACATAGATAACGAGGAGTTGGCCATGGGATTTATCACCTGGATCGTGTTGGGGCTGTTGGTGGGTATTCTGGCGAAGTGGATCATGCCGGGCCGTGATGGCGGCGGCTTTTTCATGACGGTACTGCTGGGGATCATCGGCGCCATGGTGGGCGGCTATGTCGGCACCCTGCTGGGCCTGGGTTCAGTGACAGGTTTCAACCTCTCCAGCATCGCCATCGCGACCATGGGGGCACTGATAGTGCTGTTTGTGTTCAACAAGATCCGCAGCTGACCCGTCCCCACCCTTATCTTGAACGGGTACAGGGTTGTGTGAAGCTCGTCACCATGCGGCATGGGTATATGGGGGATGATGGCGACCAGGCAGAAACTTCTTTCTCGCCAGCCATTTCCATCAGTTGAGGTTCGTATGCCTGACAACAACACCCTAGCCCATCCCCTTGACGCCAAGAGCATCAACGTCAATGACCCCTATGAGATGAAGCTGTGGATCAAGACCTTCGAGTGCACCGAAGTACAGCTGAAAAGAGCGGTGAAAGCCGTCGGCACCTCGGGCAAGGCCATCCGAAAACACCTCAAGAAGTAGCCGTTCGAGAAATGGCAATCCGCTGAAAAAGCCCCGCGAGGGGCTTTTTGCATGGGTCATCGCCATCATGCTCAGTCAGGTGCAGGATCACAGCACGGACACAGGCTCACCACGAACCAAGGTCGAGCGCATCCTGGCTTAACGCAATCCGGCAATGGTGAAACCGCCATCGACCAGCAGACTCTGGCCTGTGATGAATCGGGCTTCGTCGCTGCACAGCCAGGCAACCACGTCGCCAACATCGTCAGCCCCACCGATACGCCCTGCCGGTGCCAGTCTCACAAAAGGCTTGAGCGTCTCTTCATTCGCCCCCATCCGTTGTGCCATCGGCGTATTGATGATGCCGGGATTGACGTTATTGATGCGGATGCCATGAGGGCCGGCTTCCAGCGCAAGGGCGCGGATCATGGCATCCAGCCCGCCCTTGCTGGCGGAATACGCTGCCGAGCTAGCAGTCGCGCCCCGGGTCAGCCAAGATGACGTATTGACGATAGCGCCACCGCAACCGGCGGCCGTCATCGCTTCCAGCTCATATTTCACTGACAACCAGACCCCTTTCAGATTGGTGGCGATCACGCGATCAAATTCAACTTCCGTCATCTCGCTGATCGGCGCAAACCCCTCCACCCCTGCGTTATTGAAGGCCGCATCAAGGCGCCCAAAATGAGCCAGCGTCACAGCAATCAGCGCCTTCACCTGAGCACTGTCCGTTACGTCTGTTGGCACCGCAAGCGCTTCCCCTCCCTGGGCGTGGATCAAATCGACAGTCTCCAGCAGTTCAAGCTCCCGTCGTCCGGCGACCACGACTTTTGCACCATCACGGACAAACGCCAGCGCAGCTGCCCGACCAATTCCACTTCCGCCCCCCGTAACCAGCGCGACACTATCTTGCAGACGTAATGATTGAAACATCTCTGTACCTCGTTAATGAAAGACTCGATGGAGGTCAGACTATAGGTGGCTTTATTGTCACGAATAAGTCACCTTATATCGCATGATTTACTGGCCTGTATTCAGCAATGGGAACGCAGTGCGAACAAATGAATTTGGAGAACTGACTGCATTTGTTGCGGTTGCGGAAGAGAAAAGCTTTCGCAAAGCAGCGGCACGCCTGAATTTGACGGCATCAACGCTCAGCCATGCCTTGCGTGCGCTGGAGGAGCGGCTCGGCGTCAGACTGCTGAACCGTACCACCCGTACCGTTTCGCCGACCCAGGCAGGTCTGGCCCTGCTGGCAGAGATAGCCCCGGCATTCAACGTTATTGCGAATGCCGTCGAGAAAGTAAATGCGTTCAGGGAAAGTCCACAGGGAAGGGTGCGGATCAACACGCCAAGGATCGCAGCTGACATGATATTTCTGCCGCAGTTGCAGAAATTTTGCCATCAGTATCCTGATGTTCAGCTGGAGCTGGCTACCAACGACGGCTTCGTGGATATCATCAGCCAAGGTTTTGATGCCGGTGTACGCATTCGCAGCGATGTTCAGCAAGATATGAGTGCGGTTCGTCTGACGGCAGATTTCCATTCTGCAGTGTATGGCTCACCGGCGTACTTCGAACGGCACGCCATCCCGCTGACCCCCGCCGATTTACAGCATCACTTGTGCATCGGACGGCGGGAAATCACAGGAGGGTCTTTATACCGCTGGGAATTCGAAAAAGATGGCAGGCAAATCGCGGTTCCGGTTAATGGTCCGGTGACAGTCGACAACGTCAGCATGATGACTCGCCTCGCGCTGGACGGCATAGGACTGGTCTATACAGCGCAAAGCCCCGAACACGATGACCTGGTGACAACCGGCCGACTGATACGGGTTCTGGCAGACTGGTCGATCACCTACCCCGGCTTCTTTCTCTATTATCCCGGCCACAGGCAGTTGCCTGCGGCACTAAAAGCTGTGATCGATTGCTTCCGCTTGCCGTTTTGAACCGGCACGGAAACAACGTCATATGACACAGATCAGATTTCCAGTGTGTCAGTGCCTTGCGCACTGGCAAACCTGCTTTGAGCTCATGGATCAAGACAAGCCCCCCTGTAACAGCAAGTCCAGCTCGCGCTCCAACACCGGGATAAGCTTGATGCTGTCGGTCTTGCCATCCGGGATATTGATGAACAGAGGGCGACAGTTTCCCACCCCTTGCTGTTGGTAATCTTTTCTTTCATCTCCTGCTCGGTTCGGCTTGCCCTGCTGCAGGTAGACAACGCAGCCAGACCTCATTGCTGAGTGACAACATCATACTAAAGCATTACCAATTTAGGGATATCAATCCAAAAAATACGATTTAATAATCAATACGTTAAGTATAAATCTATTTTCTTATAACCAAAATATATAATTAGCATTTAAAATGTCACATCTATCATTGACCATATGTATGTCGTCATTTGGGAATTAAACAATGAGAGATAGGGGGCAAATAGAAAGGCCAGTTGATGATGTCATTCCTCTTGGCTATGACTCTCGGCGTTACGTCCGTTTTGTTCTTTCTGGTGGGGGTTATGTTGTCCAGTGCCATCTAGACAACATCTGGTTTGACGCATTCAGACCTGCGCTAAGGATGAATCTTCGCGATGTCAATATCCGTGGCGTGGGGCTGATGGGCAAGGCACAGCTCAAGCCTGGCGACAGGCTGATTATTCCATCACCTCAGGACTATTTGATGCATGCAAAGGTAGTTCGTTGTGCGCCAGATCCCCTTTTCCCGAAACTCTACAGGATCGGCTTGGTATGGGACCGGCTCCTTCCCGCTAGAGTGCTTTTACAATGGGAGTCTTTTGTGTTGCCACCTCAGCTTCCTGATTTTCATGAGCAAGTATCTATCTTGGAAAGCTTATCCAATTGAATTTGTGTTCTTTTTAGAGCCCACCATCAACGACGATGTGCATTCCGTCTCAAGCCAGTACCGCCTGTAATGATAACTTAATCAAAAAAGAATTATTGTCACTTGATCCATTCGAATCTCATTGCTAGGCTCCATTTCACGTGGAGCAGAAGTAGATATGTAGCTACGCGGTATCCCTTACATTTCATCAAGGAAAAGGAAATACCATGGAAAGCATCGCTATTGCAGCATCCCAGCTCAACTGGAACGGCGGACAACGCATCACCCTCAAAGCCGGTGACACTGCAACCTGTACTGTGCTGCGTCCCGACCAGCTGTATGGGATCTTCATCTACAACTCGGCCCAAAATGACAACAACGCTGCGGTTAACGTTGTCTGGAGTAACAGCCAACCTCCCTGCCAAATCACAGTACCGGGTACGACGGCCAACGCAGGCCTGGCATCAATGGGCTTTGTGTCTGGCACTGACACTCAAACCATTTCCGTCTCTCTGCCCAGCAACAGCGGCATCGCCCAAGTTGACCTCTGGCTGGGCAGTGTCAGCATGCCGACCAATACTGCCGGTCTGAACAACCAGCCGTTGCAAGCCAACGGTGATCCGGTGCCGTTCAACAAATATACTCGGTACTATGCAGTGCCTCCGTCAAAATGGATGAACCTGACGATCGCCAGTACCATCACCCAGTTCATTTCATGCCAGTTCCGGCAAGACAAGGCGACCGTGTTTGTCGTCAACGAGACCTCCAATGGTCTGCTCAAAGGTCAGATCACCAAGATGGGGCCGACGGCCAGTGAGACCGGGGCAATTACCATCACGACCTCCCAGATCCAAAGCATTACTGAGAACCTGCAGGGCGATGGCTCGCAGTGGGTTTGGATGGATGCAGACAGCCAGCAGAACTCCCAGAGTGCAACCATTGCACTGCAGTCTCTGTAATCGACCCAAGCGTCTTAACGTCAAGAAGGCCCCACAATGTGGGGCCTTCTTCTATCTGCCTGACGGTGCCTGAACATGGCATGGGAATGGCGCAGCGCGGCATCATACGTGAAGCCTGTACACGCTCACAGCCTCCCAACATATGGCGGCGACGCCCATCGCCGCGTTTGCGCCATGGAATCCACGCTCTTCTGCTACCACCTGCGGGCTGCATCAATAAAATTTTTTACAGAAGTGGATTACCGCAAAACCATAGGCCAAGGCCACGCCAGATAAAGGACCTCGGACGAGGTTAGGATCTGAAAGGATCGAAAGAAATTGTAGGGTTTTACAGTTCGGCGGGGCTCTGAATAGCCGAGCTGAAAACGTAACCTATTGAATATATTGGGAGGTTCGTACTTTTCGTGGGGATTTGAATGATCGGGAAGGATCTCGTTTGCTACGAGAAAATAACGAGAAGCCGTTTTTTTTCAGCTAGTTAGGCGTGATTATGGCTGATCTGATAACTGAAATTTTGAAAAAGCATAAGTTGTGATGGTTAACCGAGGCGGTCATAGCAAATGAGCTTCATCTTGGCGTTCTCCGCACTCAAAAGCAGAAGAGGCCCACATTATGGGCCTCTTCTCGATCTATCGTCTCAATCCACATTAGTGAGCAGCTAGCTCACTGTAGAGATCTGGCTTTTCTTTCATAAGCGTCAAGACCTTCGCTGCCAATCCCGTCGGGTTGCGGCGCCGGGTCTCCCAACTTTTGACCGTATCAACACTCGTCCCAAGAGCCTGGGCAAACTCTTGCTGAGAAACATTAAGTGCGAGGCGAATAGCCTTTACGTCCGCCACTTCATAGCGAGTCCGCACGGCAGTCTCAAGAAGGCCCTGCTTAATTTCAACAGCCTCCTCAAGGGAAGCCTTCAATTCGTCAAACATGTTCATGTTAAACCTCGCCTTTTAGTAACGTGGTCAAGCGCTTTAACTCGGCCTTTTCTGCCGATGTCAGGCTTTCTTTCTCACTCTTGGCATAGGCAAGCACTAAGTAAATCATCTCAGCTGTCGCTAGAAAGTAGATAACTCTCGCGCTGCCACTCTTCCCCTGCTGGCCAGTTGCCATGCGAATTTTTCGCAGACCCCCCGTGCCTTGGATCAAATCGCCCTTTTCCGGCTGGGCAATCAATTCTGTTTGTAGTGCTCTGAGCTAATCATCTGTTGCGAGTGCTTTTATCTGTTTGGTAAAGATCGATGTCTCAATAAACTCAATGGCGTTACTCACCCATCACTCACTCTAGCCAATCAATCCAATGGTGTACATAGTACACCTCAAGAAAAATAACGACAACCGCTGACATTCTCTGTCGCCACTCTGTCGCCACTTGGCCGAAAACAAAAAGGCCACTATCGCTAGTGGCCTTCGTAAGTCTTTGATTTTAATGGTGCCCGAGGCCGGAATCGAACCGGCACGACGCGAACGTCGAGGGATTTTAAATCCCTTGTGTCTACCGATTTCACCACTCGGGCACCGCAATCGGTATCAAGTCCGCCTGGCGGGCTTGTCAATATGGAGGCACGTTCCGGAGTCGAACCGGACTAAACGGATTTGCAATCCGCTGCATAACCGCTTTGCTAACGCGCCATGCAAAAGAGAGTTGGCTCTCTATTGTCTGAATTTGGAGCGGGAAACGAGACTCGAACTCGCGACCCCGACCTTGGCAAGGTCGTGCTCTACCAACTGAGCTATTCCCGCATTGGTCTGGCTGACTGCCTGACTACGAGGACGCATTCTAGCGATGTTCCTCGCTCAGTCAACCAAAAATATTTAATACCCTGATCGTTCGGGTGTTTTTTACCCTTTTCCTGCACTTTTACCACTCATGAGTGTTTCCCTGCCCCAACGACAAGGAAACGCCGTTTTCTGCCAGGGCAGAAACTAGAAGCGGGAGTGGTAGGTCAGATCGCCCCAGGCCGCTTTCATGTACTGGAACATGGACCAGAAGGTGAGTACGGTCGCCACATACAGCAGCACGTAAGCGAGCCACACCATCCAGATGTCGTATTGCCAGATAAGGCCGGTGAGCGACACCATCTGGATCATGGTCTTCCATTTACCAATCCAGCTGACTGCAACCGCGGAACGCTTGCCAAGTTCGGCCATCCATTCACGCAGGGCGGAGATGATGATCTCGCGGCCAATCATGGTCATGGCGGGGATGGTGACCCAGATGGTGTTGTAGTGTTCGACTATGACCACCAGGGCCGCGACCACCATGATCTTGTCAGCGACCGGATCGAGGAAGGCGCCGAAGGCGGTGGACTGGTTCAGCTTGCGGGCGAGATAGCCATCAAACCAGTCGGTCGCGGCCGCCAGAGTGAAGACGACAGCCGCCGCCAGATAGGACCACTGGTAGGGAACATAAAACAGGATGACGAAGACGGGGATGAGCAAAATCCGAAAAAACGTCAGCAGGTTAGGAATATTTGTCATTATTTTCAGCCACTTCTTGTATGCCGCTACATGGTAGCCCCAAGCCGATCACGGATGCAACCGGACAGGCGCCCGCCTTGGTCTATTAATCCATCAATAACCTCAGGATGCGGGCCATTATGGCATTTTCAGCCCCCTTGCGTCACGGCTCTTGTGCATCAGGATCCGGGGTTGAGAGCTATGTTCAGAGCGAGCGCAGTGCATCGTGGATCGACTGGGCCAGCTCCTGGCTGATACCCGGCACCTTGGCGAGATCGTCCACACCTGCCTTTTTCACCTCCTGCAAGCCCCCCAGATACTTGAGCAGGGCTTGACGACGTTTGGGCCCGACCCCCGGAATGTCCTCCAGGGTACTGCTAGTTCGGGCCTTGGCGCGCCGTGCTCTGTGGCCGGTAATGGCAAAACGGTGGGATTCATCGCGAATATGCTGGATCAGGTGCAAAGCGGGCATATCTGCCGGCAAGTGCAGCTCTTCGTGGCTCTCCCCCATGATCAGGGTCTCCAGCCCCGCCTTGCGGGTTACCCCCTTGGCAATGCCCACCAGCAGCGGGTATTTGCCGCCGAGAAACTCCTGCTGACGCGCCAGGATCTCCTCAGCGCGGCGCAACTGACCCAGGCCGCCGTCGATAAAGAGCACATCCGGCACCTTGTCCGGCTCTTGCAGCTTGCCAAAGCGCCGCTCCAGCACCTGCTCCATGGCAGCGTAGTCATCACCGCCTGTGATGCCGTCGATGTTGAAACGACGATACTCGGAGCTGAGCGGCCCTTCGCGGTTGAACACTACGCAAGAGGCCACGGTGCGCTCCCCCATGGTGTGGGAGATGTCATAACACTCCATGCGGGCGATGGGGCGCTCCAGCTCCAGCAGCTCTTCCAGCTGGCTGAAGCGGGCCGTGGTGGTGCTCTTGTGGGCGAGGCGCGAGCGCAGCGCGGTCTCTGCATTGATGGAGGCGAGCTTGATGAAGCGAGCCCGCTCGGCACGGGTACGGCTCACCACCCGTACCTTGTAGCCAGCAGTCTGGCTCAGGGTGTCGGCGATCAGGGTTTCATCCTCGAGGGCGACGTCCAGCAGCACCTCGCTCGGGATCTGCCTGCCCCCCTGCCCCGACAAATAGAACTGCAACAGGAAGGATTGCACCACCTCTTCGAGGGGCGTGTCACTCGGGACCTTGGGGAAGTAGCTGCGCGAGCCGAGCACCTTGCCCTGGCGGATAAAGAGCACATGGATACAGGCTGCGCCCTGTTCGAATGCGACACCGATGACGTCCAGGTCGTCCAGCACGTTGCCGCTCACCGATTGCTGCTCTGTTACCCGGCGCAGCGCCTGGATTTGATCCCGATAGCGGGCCGCTTCTTCGAAGCGCAGATCGCCGCTGGCGGACTCCATCTTGCCTACCAGCTCACCTATCACCTGCTGGTTCTTGCCCGCCAGAAACAGCTTGGCCAGCCCCACCTGCTGGGCATACTCAGCCTCGCTCACCAGACCGGCGACACAAGGACCGGCGCAGCGTTTGAGTTGATAGAGCAGACAGGGACGGGTGCGGTTGGCATAGACGGCGTCTTCGCACTGGCGCACAGGAAAGATTTTCTGCATCAGATGCAGGCTCTCGCGCACGGCGCCGCCGGAAGGGTAAGGACCGAAGTACTCCCCTTTAATCTTGCGGGCACCGCGATGTACGCCGATGCGGGGGTGCTGGTGCGCCGTGATGATGATCCAGGGGTAGGATTTGTCGTCCCGCAGCAACACGTTATAACGCGGCTGGTACTGCTTGATGAGATTGTGCTCGAGGATCAGCGCCTCTGTCTCCGTATGGGTCACCATGACCTGAATGTCGGCGATCTGGCGCACCAGGGTACGGGTCTTGATGCTGTCGACATTGGTACGAAAATAGGAGGCGAGCCGCTTTTTCAGATCCTTGGCCTTGCCCACATAGATGACGGTGCCGCCGCTGTCATACATGCGGTAAACGCCGCTCTGGTGGGTCACGGCGCTCAAAAAAGCCTTGCTGTCAAAGAGAGGTTCAGAAGTCGTCATGATGGCTCCGGCAACAGACGTCGATCCGGCGCGTCACAGCACTCAAAAAGGCTTTGCTGTCAAAGAGGGGCTCGGGAGAAAAGGTCATCAGCTACTCGACTCAACACAAAGGGGCGAAAACGATAAAAGTCAGCATCAACGGAGAGAGCATACTGCGCCAGGCCGGCGAAATGCAAAAAGGCGGCCGGGCCGCCTTTGCTTGCTACACGACAGCCGGTTACAGTGTGTCGGCATCCAGCATGCCATAGCGAATGGCCAGATGGGTCAGCTCCACATCACCATTGATGTCGAGCTTGCTGAACAGGCGGTAGCGGTAGCTGTTGACCGTCTTGGGGCTCAGGTTCAACTGTTCGGAGATGTCGGTCACCTTCTGTCCCTTGGTGATCATCATCATGATCTGCAGCTCGCGCTCGGAGAGGGACTTGAAGGGATTCTCGTCCGCCGAGGCAAACTGACTGAGGGCCATCTGCTGGGCGATCTCGGGGGAGATGTAACGCTGGCCTGAATGCACCAGGCGAATGGCGTGGATCATCTCGTCCGGCGCGGCTCCCTTGGTCAGGTAACCGGCGGCGCCCGCCTGCATCACCTTGGTCGGGAACGGATTTTCTGAATGAATGGTCAGCACTATGATGCGCACATCGGGCCGGATCCGCAGTATCTTGCGGGTCGCCTCCAGGCCGCCGATGCCCGGCATGTTCATGTCCATCAGGATCACGTCAGGATGGTGCTGACGGCAAAACGTAACGGCGGTTTCCCCGCTCTGTGCCTCACCCACTACCTTGATCCCGCGGACATCTTCCAAAATGCGTCTTATCCCTGTACGCACCAACTCATGATCATCGACCAGGAATACATTAATCACCCAAACACCCCGTTTTTTATCTCGTTATACGCCAGTTAGGGTTAACACGGCGTCTTGCATCATAACCAAACTCGTTCATTTGGCAAACCATGGGCGGGAAAAGTTTGAAAGTGCTCGTAAATGGTGTTTGTAATCAAATAATTATATAAAGATTCAACACAAAAAACGGTGCCTGCAGGCACCGTTCAGAGGGTCACATTGATTGTGCTGGCATCAGTTCGCCAGCAACGCGCGTACCTTGTCCAGATCTGCCTGGGTATCCACCCCGACCGGTGGCGCTTGCAGCGCCTGGGCCACGTGGATCTTCTCCCCGTACCAGAGCACCCGCAGTTGCTCCAGGGCTTCGACCTGTTCCAGCACGCTCGGCGCCCAGTCCACGTAACGCTGGATGAAACCGGCGCGATAGGCGTAAATGCCGATGTGGCGCTGGTAGTGATCGCCAATCTGCTCGTGGCTCCCAGCAGCGCGATCACTGGCAGCAAAGCGATCCCTGTCCCAGGGAATGCAAGCACGACTGAAGTAGAGGGCATAGCCATCCTTGTCCGTCACGACCTTGACCGCATTGGGATTGAACGCCTCTTCTGCGTCCTGAATGGGTACGGACAGCGTCGCCATGGGCGCGCTCGCCGCAGCCAGGTTGTCGGCCACCTGACGAATGATGGCGGGGGGAATGAGGGGCTCATCTCCCTGCACGTTGACCACGATAGTGTCGGCAGAGAAGCCGTAGTGACGGCACACTTCCGCCAGTCGCTCGGTGCCGGACTGGTGATCCTGCGATGTCATGCACACCTCGACACCGACTTGTTCGGCAAAAGACGCCAGGGCGCTGTGCACCCGCTCGTCATCGGTGGCGACGATCACCCGATCCGCGCCGGATTGCAGGGCTTGTTCCACCACGTGCTGCACCATGGGCTTGCCATGGATATCTGCCAGCGGCTTGCCCGGCAAGCGGGTCGAGGCGTAGCGGGCAGGAATGACCACCACGAAACTCATGACGGCATCTCATCGCTATTGAGCTGGCGAGCACGGTTTTCCAGCAGCACAGGGATCCCCTCTTCCAGCGGATAGGCCAGCTTGTCGAAGCGGCAGACCAGCTCGTGCACGGCCTTGTTGTAATGCAGCTTCCCCTTGCAAACCGGGCAAGCAATGATGTCGAGCAATTTAATGTCCAATGCCAAAATAAACTCCTTCAACGATGTCGAGCGGGCAAGACAACTAGGCCCTTATGATGTCGAGCTATTCAATATTCGATTCCGGGCCGAAATACCCCCCTTCAACCATGTCGAGCGGGTGATATAACCAGGCCCCTATGATGTCGCGTCACAATCCGGAGCCTGAACGCGGCACTGTCAGCGATGGCAGTTTTTGCAGCAAGGTATCGAGCAAGGAGGTCGGCAACTCGGCACTGACCGGCAGATACCACCAGCTATCCAGCGCAAACGTCCGGCACTTGACCGCGTCTTTTTCTGTCATCAGCAACGGACGCTGCCCGAAACGGGCGACCAGCTCATCACGATCAAACGTATGATGATCCCCATAACCAACCTGCTGGTGCAACTCATACCCCAGCTCGGCCAAGGTAGCAAAAAAGCGGGGAGGATGACCTATCCCGGCCAGGGCATCCACCGCACGGGGCAAGGGCTCGGTGGCCTGGGCATCATCCCGCACCCGGCGCGGCACATCGGCCACCAGGCGCATGGCATACTCCCCTTTGGCAGGCTCACCACCATTGCAGATGATGGCATCGACCCGCTTCAGCCGGGTTACCGGTTCGCGCAATGGCCCCATGGGCAGCAGGCAGGCATTGCCAAAGCGGCGTACCCCATCCACCACCACCAGCTCGATATCGCGGGACAGCCCATAGTGCTGCAGGCCGTCGTCTGTGATGATGATATCCACCTCACCGCGTTGCTCCAGCAGCCGCACCGCATCGGCTCGCTTGGGGGCGACCACCACGGGGCAACCACAGCGCCGGGCGATCAGCACTGGCTCATCGCCCGCCTGCGCGGTCGTGCTGGCGGCATCGAGCCGATAGGGGTAATGGGGCGCCTTGCCACCATAACCACGGCTCACCACTCCTGGCCTGAATCCGCGAGCTTGCAACTGCTCCACCAGCCAGATCACCACAGGGGTCTTGCCGTTGCCGCCCACCGAGATATTGCCCACCACCACCACAGGGACAGTGGCACGATAGGCTTTGAACCAGCCACGCCGATAGGCGAAACGGCGCGCGCCGCTAAGAATGGCAAACAACAGGGCAAAAGGGGCCAGCAACCAGCGCCAGCCGCTCTTGCCGTACCAGAGTTGCTGCAGCATTAGCCCTTGTTACCCACGGAAGTGTTACCGAACTGGATGGCGCGCAGCTGGGCATAGGTACCCTGGTTGGCCATCAGGGCTTCATGATTGCCACGCTCGACGATATGACCCTCGTCGATCACCAGGATCTCGTCCGCCTTCTCTATGGTGGAGAGACGGTGGGCGATCACCAGGGAGGTGCGCGCCTTGCACAGCTCGTCGATAGCAGCCTGGATGTGACGCTCGGACTCGGTATCGAGTGCCGAGGTCGCCTCATCCAGCAGCAAGACGGGGGCATCGCGCAGCAAAGCGCGGGCGATGGCAATACGCTGACGCTGACCACCGGACAGCGAAGCCCCGTTCTCGCCGACCACGGTATCGTAACCCTGGGTCATCTTGCTGACGAATTCGTCGGCATGGGCGATGCGTGCGGCCTGTACGATCTGGTCGCGGCTGTATTTGTCTTCTGCCGCATAGGCGATGTTGCTGGCGACCGTGTCGTTGAACAGGTGCACATGCTGGGAAACCAAGGCGTACTGCTTGCGCAGCTCGCTCAGGCGGTACTCGCGAATGTTGACGCCATCCAGCAGGATCTCGCCCTGCTCCACGTCGTAAAAACGGGTCAGCAGGCTGGCGATGGTGCTCTTGCCGGAGCCGGAGCGTCCCACCAGGGCCACGGACTTGCCCGCCTCCACCTTGAAGCTGACGTTGTGCAGCGCAGGGGTGTCCTTGGTCGGGTAGGTAAAGGTGACATTGCGAAACTCGATCTCGCCACGGGCACGATCCAGAGTACGGGTACCTGTATCCTCTTCAGGTGTGGAGTCGAGCAGACCAAACAGGCTCTGACAGGCGGTGATGCCGCGCTGGAACTGGTTGTTCACGTCGGTCAGGCTTTTGAGCGGCTTGAGCAGCATCATCATGGAGGTGACCATGACGGTGAAAGTACCGGCTGTCAGGGTCGCCTTGACGCTGTCGATGGTGGCCACGTAGAGGAAGACGGCCAGCGCAACGGAGGCCACCATCTGGACGATGGGGCTACCGATGGCATCGGCAGCCACCATCTTCATGGTCTGCTGACGCATGTGGTTGCTGACGCGGAAGAAACGTTTCTCTTCGACCTGCTGACCGCCAAACATCAGCACCTCTTTATGACCCTTGAGCATCTGCTCGGTCGAGGTGGTGATGTCACCCACCGCCTGCTGTATGTGGCGGCTGATCTTGCGAAAACGGCGGCTGATGAGGCCAATGAGGATCCCGACGACCGGGCCTACCACTAGGAAGATCACCGACAACTGCCAGGAGTGCCAGAACATCAGACCGAGCAGACCGATCACGGTCGCCCCTTCCCGCACCAGCGAGACCAGGGTGGAGCTGGCAGCAGAGGAGACCTGACCTGCGTCATAGGTCACCTTGGCCAGCAGGTTGCCGGTGTTCTGGCGGTCGAAGAAACTCATGGGCATGGCCATTAGGTGACTGAACACCTGCTGTTGCAGCCGCATCACCACATGGTTGCCGACCCAGGCCATGCAATAGTTGGAGAGGAAAGTGGCACAGCCACGCAGGGCAACGATGCCAAGCACGAAGAAAGGCATCCACTTCAGCACACTGCTGTCATTGCCATTGAGGCCCTGATCGATCAGCGGCTTGATGGAGTAGACGAAGGTGGTATCCACGGCGGCATAGCCCAGCATCCCTATGATGCCGCCGACCAGACCCAACTTGCGATCCCGGACATAACCGAGCAGACGCTTGAAGACAGGCCAGCTGTCTTGTGAGGTTTCTTGTTGCATGAATAGCCGTTAATAAGGGAAATGACGGGGTATTCTAGCCAAAGCTTGGGCATCCACCAAGCGCCGCCATCTCGATACCCGTAACCCAAGGGGGAAATGACGGATTAATGCCCAGGCCAAAGCTTGGGCATCCACCAGGCGCCGCCATCTCGATACCCGCAACCCAAGGGGGAAATGACGGATTAATGCCCAGGCCAAAGCTTGGGCATCCACCAGCTGCCACCTCGTCGATACCAGGGTCCCAAGTCGCGCTCGGCGCGGATATTGAGCCCGCCAGACGCGGGTTCAATCAGGATGGCGCCATCCTGTCCGGTCACCCATTGGCGAGCCTGTCCATACCTGGCAACCACTTCGGGGCGAGGAAAACCCCACTGATTGAGATACCCTGCGCTGTGTACCACATAGCCCGCCCCCACAGCCTCGACAAAGGGCACAGTGGATGAGGTGCGACTGCCGTGATGAGGACTCACCAGCAGGGTACTGGCCAGCCCTTCACCCTCCAGCAACACCAGGCGCTGCTCTGCACGCTGCTCTATATCCCCACTGAGCAGCACGCTGTGTTGGCCATCGCTGATGCGCACCACACAACTGTCGTTATTGCGGCCATGCCCCGGGCGTTCCGGCCACAGCACCGCAAACGTCAGCCCTTGCCAGCGCCACTGCTGGCCACGCTCGCATAGCAAGACTGCCGGCTCGAATGCAAACGAGGACAACTCCCCCCGCACCGGCAATGCCTTCAGCAGCAGTTGGCGATTACCGGCATGATCCCTGTCTTTATGGCTGATAATGAGCTGGTCCAGCTGCTTGATCCCCAGATGACCCAATACAGGCAAGATCACCGCTTGCGCCATGTTGTAGCCACCGGGATAACTGTCGCCGGTATCATAGAGGATGGCCCGCTCACCTCGGCTGATCAGCACCGCCAACCCCTGCCCCACATCCAGCACACGCAACTGCCACCTTTCGGAAACAGGCCAAAAAGCCAATAACAGAGCGACACCACCTGGCAACCAGATCCAGCGCGCCTGATACCAGCGCCAACCGAGCCAGAGCAATAACAGCAGGGCGCACAGCGGTACCCACCAGCCGGGAAGTGGCCACCAGAGCTGGAATCTGGCAGCCAACCAGCCGAGCAGGCCCGTCACCCAACCGAGACCCAGATCTGCCACCCAGAAGAGCCCATGGCCCACTGCGGGTGAAAGCAGCGAACAGAGAACACCGAGCAAGGCCAGCGGAATAATGACAATGCAGAACAGCGGCAACGCCAGCAGGTTGATCATCATGGCCAATGGCGCTACGCCCTCGAACAGTGCCAGTTGCAGGGGTAGCAGACCGAGTAACAACCATAACTGGAGCTGCCACAACCGTGGCTTGGCATTGAGATAGCCCACCAGCAGCAAGATGGCGACCGCCAGAAACGAGAGCCAGAATCCGGCCGAATAGAGAGCAAAAGGATCCCACAGGCAAAGCACCACAAACGCCCACAACCAGACCCGATAGGCGGGCCAATCCCGCTTGCTCCAGCGCAACAGACTCCACACCAGCACCATGATGAGGGCACGCTCTGTGGCCACTGCAAACCCTGCCAGCCAGCTGTAAATGGCGGCAAACAGCAGAGCGACCACAATGGCCCCCCTCAGCCCGAACAGCCGCCCAAGCCACCAGCCGAGCACGGCGACCAATGCGATATGCTGGCCGGAGATGGCGATGATATGAGTCAGACCGCCGCCACGAAAAAGATCCCACTGCTCATCGCTGATACCGCTGCGCTCGCCAAAGGTGAGGGCCGCGAGCAAGGGAGCCTGGGCCAATCCCTGCCAACTGGCGGTGGCCTTTGCCAGCCAGCGATCACGCAATCCCGGGGAAGCAAGGTCTATCTCGATGACCCGGCGCAGGTTGCCGGTGGCGGTGATCCCCTTGCCAAGCAGCAGACGTCGCCCATCCATCCCCGCCTCGTTGGCAAGACCATGGGCCGGTTTCAACGACGTCACCAGGGTCACTGAGCTGCCCGCCGGCATGGCTGGCAACTGTTGATAGGCGTTGACCCGGATCAGGGGCTCAGGCGTCACCTCTCGCTCGTCGAGGGAGGTCACCCGCAACAGCAGCCGGACAAATTTATCGCCCTGAGGCTCTGCACTTTGCAGCCGTGCGGTTATGATGTGGCTCCCCTGCGCTCCCAGTTGATCCAACCAGGCGAGTCGATATGACAGATTGGCCTGCATCCAGAGGACGCCAAGCAGGAGAAACAACAGCCGCCAGGCACGATAATATGCAAGGGGAACCAGCAGGCAGAGCATGACGCCCCCCCATGCGATGGAAGGCAACCATGGCCAGAGTAACGAGGAGCTTGCCCCCAGGGCAAACGACAACAAGCGCAGATCCATGGTGCAAGTATTTAGCAAGGTTTCAATATGCCCAAACGAATCATCAAACGCTGGATGCCGGATCAGAAGACGCTCAAAGAAAACAAGCGCTTGCAGCTGTTTGGTAACCTGTTGCTCGACAACAACCTCTGGCACCTCAATCGCCGTTCCGCCGCTGGCGCCTTCGGGGTCGGCCTCTTTATGGCTTGGATCCCCGTGCCCTGCCAGATGCTGCTGGCAGCTGGCGGCGCCATCGCCTGCCGGGTCAATCTGCCGCTGGCCGTCGCCCTGGTCTGGCTGACCAATCCCATTACCATGCCTCCCCTGTTTTATGCCGCCTATCGGGTTGGCTGCCTGCTGCTCGGCCACCCCGCCCAGCATGTCGACATCGAGTTTACCTGGCACTGGCTGAGTTCTGTGTTTGAAACCGTGGCACCGCCCCTGCTGCTGGGGTCACTGGCGCTGGCGATGCTGAGTTCTGTGCTCGGCTATGTCACGATCCGCCTGATGTGGCGTTTGAGCATCATTCGTCAATGGCGCCGCCGCAAGGCCCGTGCATGAAGCTGCCCCGTCTCAAACTCGACCCCGATACCCTGCGCCAGCAGAAGTGGTTTGCGCTGTTTGGCGATCGCCTGCTGGCACCTGCCTTGTGGCAAGGTGGCAGTCGCGCCCTGAGCGGCGCCGTGGCGGCCGGCATCTTCGCCTGCTGGCTCCCGATCCCCATGCACTCGCTGATCGCCGTCGCTCTGGCGCTGGCGTTCAGTCTGAACCTGCCACTGGCCCTGCTGGCGGTCTGGTTCAACAACCCGGTGACGC
Source organism: Aeromonas sp. D3 (assembly GCF_027705025.1). NCBI lineage: Bacteria > Pseudomonadati > Pseudomonadota > Gammaproteobacteria > Aeromonadales > Aeromonadaceae > Aeromonas > Aeromonas sp. D3. The sequence goes on from NZ_JAPDBE010000022.1 coordinate 21,779, forward strand.
TCCCCTTCATGTATCTCTATGCCTACCGCACCGGTTGCCTGGTGCTGCACAAGACGCCGGAGCCATTCCATCTCACCTGGTCCCTGCACTGGCTTGAGCACGAAGCGGCAACTCTGGTGCCCCCTTTCCTGCTCGGCAGCCTCTTGCTGGCGGTACTGACAGCCATTCTGGGGGCTGTGCTGACGCTACTGTTGTTGCAACTGGGCAAGCTGATCCGTCCCCACTGACCCGGCAACCCCTTGTCAAGACAGAGCTTGTCCTGACAAGGGGGCTATCCCCTTGCTTCCCCTTATCCCTTGCCTGCCCCCGCTTGCCATCATTTGGCTCTGCCGCCACACTCCTTGTAGCTAGCTGCCCCACACCACCTGCCAGGACAAGGAGTCCACCATGGCCGCACCACTGACACTGGCCTATGCCAATGGCCAAACGCTCTCCCTGCTACCGGCCATGGCCAATCGCCATGGTCTCATCACAGGTGCCACCGGCACGGGTAAAACAGTCACCCTGCAGGTACTGGCGGAGGGATTCTCCCGCCAGGGAGTCCCGGTCTTTCTGGCTGATGTGAAGGGGGATCTCAGCGGCCTGGGCGCCGCCGGTGCCAGGTCGAGCAAGCTGGATGCCCGACTTGCCCTGCTCGACATCCCAGCCCCCGCCTTTGCCGCCAACCCGACCCTCTTCTGGGATCTGTTCGCCGAGCAGGGGCACCCGGTGCGCGCCACCGTCTCCGACATGGGTCCCTTGCTGCTGGCCCGTTTGCTCGGCCTCAACGACACCCAGAGCGGGGTGCTGGAGCTGGTATTCAAGGTGGCGGACGACGAGGGCTTGCTGCTGCTCGATCTGAAAGACCTGCGCGCCATGGTGCAATGTACCGGTGAGAACGCCAAATCCCTGACCACTCGCTACGGCAATGTGTCGACCGCCTCCATCGGCGCCATCTTGCGCAACCTGCTCACCCTGGAGAGCGCGGGTGGCGATCACTTCTTCGGCGAGCCCATGCTGGACATTCAGGACTTGCTGCAAACCGACGAGGTCGGCCACGGCCATATCAATGTGCTGGCGGCCAGCAAACTGACCCAGTCCAGCCGCCTCTATGCCTGCTTCCTGCTCTGGCTGCTGTCCGAGCTGTTCGAGCAATTGCCCGAGGTGGGCGATCCGGACAAACCCGTGCTGGTGTTCTTCTTCGACGAAGCCCATCTGCTGTTCAACGATGCCCCCAAGGCGCTGCTGGAAAAAATAGAACTGGTGGTGCGCCTCATCCGCTCGAAAGGAGTGGGCGTCTATTTCGTGACCCAGAACCCGGCCGATATTCCCGACAGCGTGCTGGGGCAATTGGGTAATCGGGTGCAGCATGCCCTGCGCGCCTTTACTCCGAGTGACCAGAAAGCGGTGCGGATCGCCGCCAACACCTTGCGCGCCAATCCGGCCTTCGACGCAGCTGGCGTCATCACAGAGCTGGGGGTGGGCGAAGCCCTGGTCTCCCTGCTTGATGAGAAGGGTCGCCCGAGCGTAGTGGAACGCGCCTTTATCGCCCCGCCAGCCAGCCGCATCGGGCCACTGAGCGAGGCAGAGCGACTTGCCCTGATCCGGGGATCCCTGCTCTATGGCAGATACGAGACTCTCGAGGATCGCGAGTCAGCCTTCGAGCGGCTCAATAACGGCAAGAGGGAAAATGCTGGCTCGCTGACTGACCCGACAGAGACGCTGCCAGCGGCGGGAGGTCTGCTCGATACCCTCAACGGCATTCTGTTTGGCCGCACAGGCCCGCGCGGAGGCCAGCATGACGGTGTGGTGCAGACCGCAGCCAGGAGCGTGGCCCGCACCATAGGCAACGAAGTGGGGCGCCAGCTGGTACGCGGGGTGCTCGGCTCTCTGCTGGGAGGCAACAAGCGACGTCGCTGAGGTGCAAACAGCAGGAACTAAAAAGCCCGCCAGAGATCCTGGCGGGCTTTTTACTGAGCGAGTACATCACCGAACAACGAGGGCTCGCTTACAGCACCTTGGCGATGGCCTCGCACAGGGGATCTATGTTGGCACGGGTGATCCCGGCCACGCTGATCCGGCCTGAACCGACGATGTAGATGGCAAACTCGCTCTTGAGCTGTTCAACCTGATCCTTGGAGAGACCGGAGAAGGAGAACATGCCGTTCTGCTCGCGGATAAAGCTGAAATCCTGGCTCACGCCGAGGGCCGCCAGCTTCTCTACCAGCAGCTCGCGCATCTCGCGAATGCGCACCCGCATGGCCGCCACCTCTTCTACCCACTCTGCGTAGAGAGCCGGATCACTCACCACGGCAGTGACGACAGCGGCACCGTGTGACGGCGGGTTGGAGTAGTTGGCACGGATAACGGTCTTGACCTGGGTAAAGGCCACATCGGCAATCTCTTTGCTCGCGCTGACCAGAGTGAAGGCGCCGACCCGCTCGTTGTAGAGGCCGAAGTTTTTGGAGAAAGAGCTCGCCACCAGCAACTCGTCATGGCACTCGGCAAAGATGCGCAGACCTTCGGCATCTTCTTCAATACCACGAGCAAAGCCCTGATAGGCGAAGTCAAACAGCGGCAACCAGCCAGCGGCGGCGCTCTGCTTGGCCAGGGCGCGCCACTGATCGCAGGTGGGGTCGATACCGGTCGGGTTGTGGCAGCAGCCGTGCAGCAGCACCAGTTCACCTGGCTGAACCTCGGCCAGCGAGGCCTGCATGGCGGCAAAGTCGAGCCCCTTGGTGGCGGCATCATAGTACTTGTACCACTTGACGGAGAGGCCAGCGGCCTGGAACACGCTCACATGGTTGGCCCAGGTGGGATCGGAGATCCAGATGGTCTTGGCCAGACCGTTGCGCACCACGAACTCGGCGGCGATGCGCAGGGCACCGGTACCGCCCGGCGCCTGGGCTGTCTTGGCACGACCGCTGGCAACCAATGCGGAACTCTGCCCGAACAGCAGTTGCTGCACTATGCGGCCATATTCGATATTGCCTTCAATACCGAGGTAGTTCTTGGTCTTCTCGTCGGTCAGCAGCTTCTGTTCTGCTTTCTTGACACAGTGAAGGATTGGAGTAGCTCCGGTCTCATCCTTGTAGATCCCGACCCCCAGATTGATCTTGTGGCTGCGAGAGTCAGCGCGGAAGGCTTCGGTCAGGCCCAGGATCGGATCCGCTGGGGCGGCAACAACCTTTTCAAACATGGTATTCCCTGTATTCCGTTGAGTTCGTTGGTGGCAAAGCGTGTTGGCAAACCGTCTGTCGCACGCAAAAACGTGGCAGACAAAAGCGCCCGTTTGACGAGCGCTTCGTCAACTCTTTATATCACTGCGCTCAATGGGGGAAAACCGCTTTCTCAACGGCATCTGCGGCAATATCAACCGATGGCATGCCATGCTGGCGCCAGGGCGCACACCTCGGCAGACAAGCCACCATTGGACTCAACCAAACCGCTACAAACTGCTAACAAAGGTCTGGGGATGCGGCTCGGTTCCCAGGGGCGGGAATCGGTCAGCGGCTGGGCATAGGCTGCCATGATGGGGGGCAAGCCGGTTGGCAACCACCAGCTGGCAGGACGACCGAGCCGCTGGGCCAGTGCCAATACCCGATCCACTCCGGCAGGATCGAGGGAGGTGAGGTGGCTCCACTGTACCTTGGGCGGCAACGCCGCCACCATTTGCTGCAAGGCGAGCTGGGCAGTGGCGGGCGCCCAAACCAGCAGGGTTCCTGCACAAAGGCTTAGCTCAGCAAAGGCACCGACACTGTCGGTGGTGATCACCCGCTCAATCTCCCCCTCCCCCCACAGTATCTTGCCAAGGTCAGCCAGTGTGCGCTCCGGCACAGCCACTTCCCCCAGCGCCTGCAACCAGGGCGCTGCATCGAGCAGAGTGCCGCCGCTGAAAAACAGGCTGAAAGGCACAGGCGCCCGCAGACGCAGCAGCTGATCGGCACAGAGCCGTATCCCCTTGTCTTCGAAGTTGATCTGCTCGACCGGACTGAAGCTCGCCTCCCCCTTGCGATAGAGCGCCGCCAGCACCCGCTCGTTGACCCGCTCCCCCAGTTGCCAACCCCGGGCATGGAGCCACTCCTCGGGTTCGGGGGGAGCACAGGCCAGCTCGGCCAGCATCAGCTCACGGGTGAGATAGCGCCGTCCGGCCGGGGTCAGCTCATAGCGGTGATTGCCAAGGGGGAGCAGCAGCTGATTGTCCTTGAGCATGCCGATGAGGGGCTGCCACTGGCGACCGCGGATAACCTGGGGCGCCTCATCCAGCAACTGCTGAGCCAGCGCTCGCCACTCGGGGTGACTGAAATCGATCACACGCATCCTTCCCTGTCGGCAGACCATCTTTCAACGAATTGAATAATCTAGCGATTTACGACTAAGGAGCCAAGGGCGGAAAAGAGACAACGTGACCTGGCGCAGGGCCAAACGGCGGAGGGAATAAGGTGAAAGGCAGATAAAACAAAACGGCCAAGCAAGCTTGGCCGTTTCATCAACTCTTTCAACGTTCCCTACGAGAGGGAAGCGTGATTAGAAGTTGTATTGCATACCAACAGTCCACTCGTCATCTTGCTGACTCAGGCCTTGGATTTTGTATTCGGTGTAAGCTTTCAGCTTGGAGTTGAAGGCGTATTCAACACCCATGGAGGTGAAATCTACGGTGTCTTCGTAAGAAGTTACACCTTCCACTTTCGCTTCAGCGAAGTTGTAGCCAGCCAGGAAGGTCCAGGCGTCTACGTTGTAGGAAGCAGCCAGCTCGTAGCCACGCGCCTTGGCATCGTTGAAGCCGTCGAACTTGTAGGTGGATTCGTTATACAGGGCAGCGAAGTAGAAACCCTGATAGGTGTAGCTTGCGGCAACAGCCCAGTCATTCTTGTCGGTCAGATCAGCACGGCTGAAAGTACCGTTTTCGGAAGTGATGGTGAGGGTGGAGGCATCTTCGAAGCTCTTGGACTCGTAACCTGCTGCCAGACCCAGACCAAAGTCGAAGTCATAGGTTGCGCCCAGGGTGTAGCCGTGGTCCATTTTACCTTCAACACCAGACCAGCCAGCGTAGTTCGCATCATAGCTGCCGTTGTTGGTGATGTAGCCACCCTTCAGGCCAAAACCGTTCCACTGACCGTTATAGATAGCCTGACCTTCTTGACGACCATCATAGACGTTGGCCATGTCACCGTAGTCGTTGAAGATATCGGTCTTGGCGACGGTTGCATTGTAGAAAGCAGTTTCTGTCTGACCAAACAGGAACTGGCCATACTGGGAACCATCGAAGCCAGCATAGATGTGACGAGCCTTCAGCTCACGCTTATCGCTGCCATAGGAGTTTTCGGAGGCCAGTTGCCACTCAGTTTTGGCAACGCCAGACCAGGTGTCATTCAGAGCCATTTTGCCGGACCAGCCCAGACGGGCATAGGTGGTCAGCTCACCATCATTCTTGGAGTAAGAATCTGCGTCTGCATCGTAGGAGTCGTACTCGCCGAAGTACTGGGCATGTACACGACCGTAGATGTCGAAGGTGGTACCGTCTTTGTCATAGATTACGGCAGCGTTAGCTGCGGATGCAAACAGAGCCGGGATAGCAATAGCCAGAATTGTCTTTTTCATAGTTTCCAATGCCTACTGTAATTAAACACTAAGTTGTTGTTATTCCCTGTGTTAGCGATGTTCTTTGCATCACTATGGGGCCCGAGACTAGCACCGGGTTTTGCAATCCGCAATGAAAAAACTTGGAACTTTTTGAGAAAACCATAGTCATAGGGAAAAAATTGTGAGCTGAATCCCATATTGTTTGCCCTCTCAGGGAAAACGTTTACAGCGATACGCGCTGCCTGAAACGCCCTTTTTTGGTGGTTTATTGCACGCACAATCCACCCCATGACATAAGTGCGGATCCCGGCCCATAACCCCTGCCTCACCTTGCCTCGACCCAGGCCGCCTGTTGCGGGTATCCTGTGACCATTCATCCCAGACACGGTCACACCCCATTCATGCTATCGACTCGCCTCAAAGCCACCATTCGCAATACCTATCGACAGATTGCCGATGGTTTACCCGGTTTTGTGCCGCGCAAGGAGCAGAATTTTCTGGTGGCCGAAATCGCCAAGACCCTCACCGGAGAGTATGAAAAGAGTCGCCGCATCCTGGTGGCCGAAGCGGGCACCGGCATCGGCAAGTCCCTCTCCTATGCCCAGGGCGCCATCCCGGTGGCGCGGCTCACCCAGAAGAAGCTGGTGATCTCCACCGCCACCGTCGCCCTGCAGGAGCAGTTGATCCACAAGGACCTGCCCTTCTACCATCGCCACAGCGAGCTGCCGTTTCGCTTCATGCTGGTCAAGGGGCGCCAGCGTTACTGCTGCGAACATCTGCTTGAACAAGCGGCAAGCGGCGCCGATATGGCCAATTTCGAACTCGATTTCGGCAGCTTGAGCAAACACAAGCCGTCAGATTCTGACAAGGAGCGCTATCAGGCGCTGTGGCAGGCCTACACCGAGGGGAAGTGGGACGGGGACAGGGACAACTGGCCCAAGCCGATTCCGGATCTGTGCTGGGATCGCATCGCCGCCGATCGCCACAGCTGCAACAAGGCGCTGAGCCACCACCAGCACTGCCCCTTCCACCGTGCCAGGAATGACATGGACGCCGCCGATGTGCTGGTGGTCAACCATGCCCTGCTGCTCTCCGACCTCACCATGGGCGGCGGCATCATATTGCCGCCACCGGACGAGTGTATCTATGTGCTGGATGAGGCCCACCACCTGCCGACCATAGCCCGGGATCACGGCGCCGCCTCGGCCAGCATCAAGGGGTCTCGCCGCTGGCTGGAAAAGCTGGTGCAGAGCGCCGGCAAGCTGGCCAGGGCACTGAACAAGGAGAGCTTGCTCGACCCCCAGCTCAAGCTGCAGGATGCCCTGGCCTCCCTGCAACCGGATCTCAAGGCGCTGGAGCAGTGGCTCGCCGGCAACGATCAGCTGTTTGGCACCGAGCAGCACCACAGGTTTGCCGAGGGGGTGCTGCCCGATCCCCTGCCCATGCTGGCGGAAAACCTGAAGGAGGCGAGCAAGAAGGCGCTGCGGGCGCTGGACAGGATGCAGGGTGCCATCGGCGAGGCGCTCAAGGACGGCGAAATCCGTCGCAAGGAGGCCGAGCCCCTGCTGGCGGAGAGCGGTTTTCACCTGCAGCGGCTGGAGAGTTTCTGCGCTCTGTGGGAAATGCTGGGGCGCCATGTGCCCGAGGGCAAGACACCGCTCGCTCGCTGGATGGCCAAGAGCGATGATGGCGACATCTGGTTGCACGCCTCCCCCATAGAGGTGGGTTATCTGCTGGAAGAGTGGCTCTGGTCCAAGTGCCTCGGCGCCGTGCTGGTGTCAGCCACCCTCACAGCCCTCTCCTCTTTCAGCTATTTTCGCCATCAGGTGGGACTGAAAGAGCATGACGGCACCCGTTATCTGCGCCTGCGCTCCCCGTTTGACTACCAAAAAGCCGAGCTCTATCTGCCCAAGATGGAACATGAGCCCAGCTCCCCCGCCTTTACCGAGGAGCTCATCAGCGTGCTGCCCCGCATACTGGCAGGCAAGGAGGCAAGCCTGGTGCTCTTTTCCTCCTATCGGCAGATGAACGAAGTAGTGGCAGGGCTAAGGGCCAAGGGACTCTCCTTGCTGGTACAGGGTGAGGCATCCCGCAATGCCCTGCTCACCCTGCACAAACAAAAATGCGATGGCGGTCAGCCCAGCATTCTATTTGGCACCGGCAGCTTCTCGGAAGGGCTGGACTTGCCCGGCCACTACCTCACCAACCTGGTGATCACCAAGCTGCCGTTTGCGGTGCCCAACTCGCCAGTGGAAGAGGCCACCGCCGAGTGGGTAGAGAAACGGGGTGGCAACCCCTTCCTGCAACTGACGGTACCAGAAGCCTCTCGCAAGCTGATCCAAGCCTGCGGCCGCCTCATTCGCAAAGAGGCGGATCGGGGCCGGGTCACCATCCTCGACAGGCGTCTGCTGACCAAGCGCTATGGCAAGGGACTGCTCGATGCATTGCCCCCCTTCAGCCGCCGGATTGAATAGGGCCAGCTCTGAACTGGCCAGCATGGCCCACTGGCATGACCACTGTTTCATAGAAAAGTCAGCAGCCAGGTAAATATGAGGCACCATAAACGCCTATTGCCGCCCTTGGGCAAACCTGTAAAAATGAGCCCCTGTTTTTCAGTGGGCAATCGCCTGACTGTTCAAGGAGATGAAATGAAACTGACTGTTCTGGTGCCGGCTCTGGCTGGTCTTTTGTGGGCAGGTAGTGCCCTGGCCGATGCCCAATTGGAAGTCACCAATCCTTATGTTGCCCAGTTGATCGATGGCCAACCCATCAATCCCAAGCTGCTCGACAAGAGCAACACCTACCCCATCAAGGCGGGTGATCATCAACTGGTCGTCGCCTTCGAAGGCAACTACTCCAGCCGTAGCGACATCAAACTGGTGACAGCCGAGCCGCTGGTGATCAACTTCACCGCAGCCGACAACCAGAAACTGGTACTGGACTTCAAGAAGCCGCGCAACGAAAGCGAAGCCAAGCAGTTTGTGAAGGATCAAAAAGTCGTTCTGAAAGACAAGAACAGCGGCCAAATCGTTGCCAGCGAGCAGTTCGTGATGCCAAAGGTCGAAGGCTTCCAGCTGACCCGTGACTATCAGCAAGAGCTGCTGGGCATGGGCAAGGCCTTCAACCAGCCGACCACAGTCGCCGTCTCCACCGCCGCCGTCATGGCCGCCGCCAGCGCGCCGGTACAAGTTGCCCCGAACAAGGCTCAGAGCAATCCGGAAGCCCTGACCCAGCTGCAGAGCTGGTACAACAAGGCCGACGCGGAAACCCGCAAAGCCTTCCAGATCTGGGTTATCCAGCAGCAGTAATGCCGTATCGTGCAAAAAGGGGAGCCTGGCTCCCCTTTTTCATACCCTATCCGGTCTGACACCCATGTCACTGCGCATTTTCCATCACCCTTATTACTCCTCTCTGGCGCTGCCAGAACGCCATCGCTTTCCCCTGGCAAAATACCAGGCCCTGTTTCAGACGCTCAGCACCCGGGGCTATCCGCTCCAGGAGACACAAGCCGCAACCCGAGCGCAGATCGACCGGGTTCACGACAGTGACTATGTGAGTGCCGCACTTGCAGGCCAGCTTGACGATAACGCCATCCGCCAGCTCGGTTTTCCCTGGTCGCCACGGCTCATCGAGCGCACCCTGCTCTCGGTCGGGGCTACCCTGGCCGCCAGCCGCCACGCTCTCGAACAGGGCTGCGGACTGCAGATATCCGGCGGCTATCACCACGCCCACCGGGCTCACGGCAGCGGTTTTTGTCTGTTCAACGATCTGGTGATTGCTGCGCAAACCTGCCTGGACGAGGGGCGCTGCGATCAGGTGCTGATCGTGGACCTCGATGTCCATCAGGGGGATGGCAGCGCCGCCCTTTGTGCCGGGCGGCGTGACATCATCACGCTGTCGCTGCACGGGGAGCACAACTTTCCCCGCCACAAGCCGGCCTCCCATCTGGACTTTGCCCTGCCAAGCGGCATGCAGGACGATGCCTATCTCGACACCCTGGCGCAGGCACTCACTCTGGCGCTGCGCCTGTACAATCCCGACCTCGTTCTCTATCAGGCCGGGGTCGATGTGCACCATGCCGACGAGCTCGGCTATCTGGCCTTGAGTGATGAAGGCATTCGCCAGCGCGATGCCATGGTATTTGACTGTGCAATCAAGCATGGGCTGCCTGTCGCCGCTGTGCCCGGTGGTGGTTACCGTCGGGAGTGGCAACGGCTGATCCCGCTGCACATGACGCTGTTTGAGGAGGCGCACAAGCGCTTTGGCCAAACCAGCATGCCTGCCGTGTACCCGGATTCATAATAAAGAAGAGGCGACCCCTTGGGTCGCCTCTTCTTTATTATCTTGTCTCTTTACCTCGACCACACAGGCGTCAAACAGTCCGCTCACACTTCGCAAACCTGCCTTGGCGGGATAACGTTGAACCTACTTTTGACGCTTCCTGGCGTACTTGCGACGGGCGCGCGCCTGACGCTCATCTTCCCGCTCGGCCTTCTCCTTGGCCTTTTGCGCCGCGTCCTCTTCGGCTGCGACTATCTCGACACTCACCATCTCGGGAGTTTCCAGCGAGATGCGGCCCAGCAGGCCGGAGCGGAACTCGTTCACCAGTATTTCTGACGCCTTGTGCAGGTCGGCCAGGCCGCCTTTGCGCATGAAGGCGCGCTGGCGGGCGATCATCTCCAGCAGCTCGATCTCGGTCTCGGGCAGTTCAGCTATCTGGTAACGCGCCTTGATCCGCTCTGGGTACGCCTTGATAAAATAGTCAGCAGCGAACATGGCAATGTCGGCATAGTCAAATACCGTGTCCTTGATGGCCGCCGTGACCGCCAGACGATAACCGCCGGAGGGCGGGTTGAGCTTGGGCCAGAGGAAGCCGGGGGTATCTGTCAGGACGACGTTATTGTCGAGCTTGATCCGCTGCTGGGACTTGGTCACCCCTGCCTCGTTGCCCGTCCGGGCTATGATGCGACCCGCCAGGGTATTGATCAGGGTGGATTTGCCCACGTTGGGGATCCCCATGATCATGGCCCGCACGCCGCGCAGCTCCAGATTGCGCTCCGGCAGCATCTCGTGGCACAGGGTCAGCAGCTGCCTGATCTTCTCGGGCTCCTGCTGGGTCAGCGGCAGGGCCTTGATCCCTTTCTCCTTTTCCATGTGGGCCACCCACAGCGCCGTGATCTCGGGGTCGGCGAGATCCGCCTTGTTCAGCACCTTGATAACAGGGGTATCGCCACGCAACTCGGGCACCAGCGGGTTTTCGCTGGAGAAGGGGATGCGGGCATCGAGCATCTCTATGATGACATCGACCTGTGGCATGACCTCGGCAATCTCTTTGCGGGCCTTGTGCATGTGGCCGGGGAACCAGTTGATGGACATATCCGTTACTCTCTAAATAGGGGCTGCGGGCGCTGGCTTGCTATGGAACGAGCGGCGGGCGATGGCAGACGTCAGGCGTCGCAAGGGGGCGCATTTTACCTGCTGGCGCCCCGATTTGACAGGTCATTCTAGCCATCAGGCCATAAAACCACCACGCCGCCATGAAGGGAGAAGGATGGCGGCCCTGCACCTGTCTCCCTCAGCAATTGACACATAACGTATTGATATATTGTAACATTTAGTTCATCTGTTCACACAACCGTCACCAATAGTCAGTAAAAGTGTCATCTCCTGCCTCTAGGCTGCGCTCAGGTTTTACAAGGAGCGAACCCCAATGAGAAAAATGGCAGGACTTGCATTGATGATCGGCGCCGCCCTGGCTGCCGGCTGCAACTCCAACAACGACAGCACCACACCCGACCCCAGCGCCAGAAACGTCATCTTCTTTCTCGGTGACGGCATGGGCCTCAATACCCTGACGGCGGCCCGCATCTACGGTGTCGGCGAAGAGGGTGATCTGACCATGGATACCCTGCCAGAGACGGCCTTTATCAAGACCTTCTCCCACGATGCCCAGGTCACAGATTCCGCTCCTTCCATGGCGGCCTACATGACAGGGGTCAAGAGCAACAACGGCGTCATCAGCATGGACGGCGATGCCACCTATGAAAGCGACTGCAGCAAGAGTGCCGGCAAGCCGGTCACCACACTGCTGGAGCTGGCCAAGGCCGACGGCCGCGGTACCGGTGTCGTCACCAGCACCCGGGTCACTCACGCCACACCGGCTGCCACCTATGCCCATATCTGCAACCGGGATCTGGAAAATGACATCGCCGTCCAGCTGGTGCCGGGCGGCGCCGGTTACAACGGCGCCCTGAAAGAGGGGTTGGATGTGGTGCTCGGCGGTGGCAGCGGCTTCTTCCTGCCAAAAGCCGACAAGGGCAAGCGGGAGGATGGCCGCAATCTCATCAGCGAGATGCAGGCCAAGGGCTACCAGTTTGCCAGCAACCTGAGCGAGTTGAACAAGGCCGAGGCGGGCAAGCCGCTGCTGGGACTGTTCGGTTCGAGCCACATGAAATATGAACTGGACCGCCCGGCCGATGAGCCTTCACTGGCCCAGATGACGCTGGCCGCCATCAAGCAGCTCAAGGACAAGGAGAAGGGTTACTTCCTGATGGTGGAAGGGGGCCGCATCGATCACGCCCTGCACGACACCAACGCCAAGCGTGCCTTGCAAGATACCCTCGCCTTCGACAATGCCATCAAGGCCGCCATCGATGAGGTGAAAAAAACCGACCCCGAGCTGAAGAACACCCTGATAGTGGTCACCGCCGACCATGACCATACGCTCGTGCTCAACGGCTATGCCAAACGCACCGGCAAGACCACCACAGGCAACCCGGGTGTGCTCGGGCTGGTGAAGAACTACCAAACCGGTGAACCCAGCAAGGATGCCGATGGCATGCCTTACACCATCATCGGCTTTGGCAACGGCTACAACCGGGTGGATGGCCCGCGCAGCAGCGTGGCACCGCTGGACGATGCCACCGTCTCCGCCAACGACTATCACCAGGAGGTCGTGGTCAAGGTCGGCGACATTGGCAACGAAACCCACGGCGGTACCGACGTCTTCCTCGGCGCCATCGGCCAGGGAGCGGACAGCTTCCACGGCTCTCTCGATAACACGGCCGTCTTTGGCAAGGTCAAGGCTGCAGCCAAGCTGTAAGGAGCACTTTCATGAGCAAACAGATGAATACATCCATCAAGCACACGCTGGTCTGCGCCGCCCTGTTCAGTGCGCTGGGCGCAACCACCCAGGCCCAGGCCGGTGACGCCAAAAACGTCATTCTCTTTATCGGTGATGGCATGGGCCCCACAGTGCTCACCGCCACCCGACTGTTCAAGGTGGGGGAAGAGGGCAACCTGGAGATGATGAAGCTGCCACGCAGCGCCCGCATCAAGACCTTCTCCAACGATGCCCAAACCACGGATTCGGCCCCCTCCATGGCGGCCTACACCACGGGTGTCAAGATGAACAACGAGGTGATCGCCATGAGCAGCGACACCCTGGCCGTGGCGCCCGGCAAGGATGCCAACGGCAACAAGGGCATCAACAACTGCACCGCCGACAACGGCAAGCCGGCGCCCACCATACTGGAGCTGGCCAAGGCGGCGGGCAAGTCGGTTGGCGCCGTTACCACCACCGAGCTGACCCATGCCACCCCGGCGGCCACCTATTCCCACATCTGTCACAGGGATGCGGCCTATGCCATCGCCGAACAGGCGGTGCCGGGCGGCGCCGGCTTCAACACCGCCCTCGGGGATGGGGTCGATGTGCTGATGGGGGGCGGTGCCAATCACTGGACCCCTTACAGCGCCAGCAATAAAGGTGGCCGCGCCGATGGTCGGGATCTCACCGCCGAGCTGGCCGCTCAGGGATACAACTATGTCACCACCCAGAGCGAGCTGGCCAAGGTCAGCAGCGGCAAGGTGCTGGGTCTGTTCAGCACCAAATCCCACCTCGACTACGAGCTGGACCGCGTCGCCAAGGGGGATGCCAATACCCAGCCGTCCCTGGCCGAAATGACCGCCAAGGCGATCGATCTCTTGAGCCAGAACAGTCAGGGTTACTTCCTGATGGTGGAAGGAGGCCGTATCGATCACGCCCTGCATGGCACCAACGCCAAGCGTGCCCTCACCGATGCGGTGGCACTGGATGAAGCGGTCAAGACGGCGCTGGGCAAGGTGGATCTAAAAGATACGCTGGTCGTAGTGACTGCCGACCATGACCACACCATGACCATCAACGGCTACTCCGCCAAGGGCAACCCTGTGCTGGATCTGGTCAAGAACGGTGATGGCTCGACCCAGAACGACGTGGATGGCAAACCCTTCACGACCCTGGTGTTTGGCAACGGGCCCAACCGCCCCGATGTGCGCCCGACCCTCACCAGCGACGAGGTGATGGGTAACGACTACCTGCAGGAGACAGGGGTCAAGCTGGGCTCCGAGACCCACGGTGGCGGTGACGTCATGCTGTTCGCCGATGGCGCCGGCAGCAACCGTTTCAAGGGCACCCTGGACAATACCAAGGTGTTCGGCAAACTGCGGGAGGCGCTCGGCCTGTAAGCAGCGGGGGCCCAGGTTCATCCTGAGCCCGGGCCCCGGCTCTTTCGAGCGACAGATGATGATGCGATGCTTGCTTCCTTTATTGCTGCTCGGCAGCACCTTCTCTTTTCATGTCCATGCCGATGACACGCCCCCGGATCTCGCCGCCCGGATCAGCTATCAGGACAGGGTCACCAGCAGCGATGGCATAGCCCGGGAGAACCATTGGCAGGAAAAGTGGATACGGGTCGACAACCAGGTATGGAGCCAGCGATTGATCCCCCTGCCCCTGGCCCGTGCCTATCACGCCACCCACGATGCTACCCCTGGCCACAAACACTTTACCCACCAGATGGCGGCGCGCTGGGTGACCCGCGACACGCGCGGTGAGCTGCAACTGCGCTACGCCGACGCCTGGCACAACCAGTTGGTGGAGGTGCCGGTGGAAGAGTATGGTCAGGTGGCCTTCAAACCGGATTGGGAACGGATCCGCTACCTCATCAACCCGGCCCTGTTGCAAGAGATGACCCCGCTCGATGAGGTGGCTCCCGAGCAGGCACGCTGGTATGAAAAACGCGAGGGCAAACAGCGCACCCGCATCCTCTGGTCGAGCCGATGGCAGATACCCCTGGTGGTGGAATCCGCCAGCCTGGACGGTTATCGCAGCTACCGGATGGAGGTCACCCTCAAATCCTTGCCAAAGCAGTTGCCCTGGCTGCAACTGGACGGTTATCAGACTCTGGATCTGCGGGACTTCTTCGACTGATCCTGTCCCCTGAATGGGGTGAGCTGACTTGCGGTAACGGGATGTTACACTCTGTGTACTCATCCCGGATCCGGCCTCTTATGCGCATTCCCGTTTTGCTCCTGCTGCTCTGCACCGCCCTCTTCGCTGGCGCTCAGGCCCACGCCGTCGTGGTGCTTGCTGCCGAGATCCCCCCTTATGTCATTCGCTCCAACCAGGGAGCCCCGAGCGGCATGGCCATAGAGGTACTGGAAGAAGCAGCCCGCCGCCTCAAGGAGCCCTTGACCGTAGAGCTGATGCCGCTGGCACGCGCCCTGAGCCAGACCCGCCATCGCCAGGATGTGTTGCTGCTGCCACCGGCCAGAACCCCCCAGCGTGAACCCCTGTTTCTCTGGATTGCCCCCCTGCTGGACGAAGCCTTCGTGCTGGTGGGCCATCGTCAATTCCACCCGGCGCCACTCACTGTCAAAACATTGCCCGGCCTGACCATAGGGGTGATGCGTGGCTCCCACGGTCAGAACCTGCTCCAGCCGCTTGGTCGGGTGAAGCAGGACCCGGTCACCGACGAGGTCAGCAATGCCAACAAGCTGGCCCGAAACCGCATTCAGGGCTGGGCCGTTGCCTGGAATACTGCCCGTTACAACCAGCAGCAGGCGGGCTTGCCACTGACGGATCTGGTGCGTGGCGATACCCTGCAAGAGAGCACCCTCTATCTTGCCGCCAGCCCCTGCCGACGCGCTGCGTTGGCGCACAACCATTCTGGCCATGCACGACGATGGCAGCCT
This sequence comes from Aeromonas sp. D3, assembly GCF_027705025.1. Taxonomy (NCBI): domain Bacteria; kingdom Pseudomonadati; phylum Pseudomonadota; class Gammaproteobacteria; order Aeromonadales; family Aeromonadaceae; genus Aeromonas; species Aeromonas sp. D3. The sequence goes on from NZ_JAPDBE010000022.1 coordinate 37,355, forward strand.
GGCCCGCATCCTCAAGCAGTACGATTATCAGGCCCCCTGACAACCCTATCAGGATAATTGCCAAAGCAGTCCAGAATGGTTATGGTATCCCCATGAAAGCGTTCAAGATTTTTCCAAGCCAGCTCACACTCCGTTGAGCCCCCGCCCTCGCCCCTGACAGCGAGTCGTTCGGGGGCATCGCCTTCCCGATCTGTTTTTTCGTATCCAATACTCTTTTTGCGACCAGCTTGCCTGCCATCCTGGTCATATAACCCATTGATAAGGAATATCTTATGCAAAAGCCTAATCTTGTGATTTCCAGCCTGGACCTGGATCGTATCGAACAGTTGCTCGGCAACCACCCCCAACACCTGGCACTGCAAGAGGAGCTGGATCGCGCCGAGATGCGCGAACCGGCCGACATGCCGCCGGACGTGGTCACCATGAACAGCACTGTGCGCTTCAAGATGCAAAACAGCGAAAACGAATTTTGCCTGACCCTGGTCTATCCAAAGGATGTGCAGGGGGATGAGTCCAGGATCTCCGTGCTGGCACCAGTCGGCAGCGCCCTGCTGGGGCTGAAGGTGGGCGACAGCATCGCCTGGCCGGGCCCCGCCGGTCGCACCATCCAGGTCGAGATCCTGGAAGTGGTCTACCAACCGGAGCGGGCGGGCGAGCTGCACCGCTAGCTAGCTGCCAACACGGGCAGGGGCAGGCGCCGACCCGACCGCCTTCGGCGGCGGCGCTTGCTCTTGTCCGCTTCCGGTCACCCCTTGACTCTGAGCTATCCCCTCCCCTGATCCCGATCAAGCTTTAGGGCGGGATCCGCCCCTATCTTGACCACAATTTGTGCTTCCCCTTGAGCCCGGGCAAAGCGGCAGGTATCTTGTTGGCCGCGCCAGCACCCTGGCCGCAGATTTCAGGCTGACATCATGATAAAGATTGCCCTCATCGACGATCACCAGATCGTCCGCTCCGGCTTTGCCCAACTGCTCAATCTCGAGCCAGACCTCAAGGTGGTGGCCGAATTCGGCTGCGCCGCCGACGCCCTGGCCGGTTTGCCGGGCAGCGGCGTGCAGCTGTGCGTGTGCGACATCTCAATGCCGGATCAATCCGGACTGGACCTGCTCAAGCGACTGCCTTCCGGCCTTGCCGTGGTGATGTTGTCGGTGCACGACAGCCCGGCGCTGATCGAGCAGGCGTTGCAGGCCGGCGCCAAGGGCTTTCTCTCCAAGCGCTGCAGCCCGGACGAGCTGATCGCCGCTGTGCGCACCGCCGCCCACGGTGGCTGCTACCTGACCCCGGACATAGCCCACAAGCTGGCCTGCAACAGTCAGGATCCCCTCACCAACCGGGAGCGGGAAGTGGCGCAGCTGCTGGCGCGGGGGCTGGAAGTGAAGGCCATCGCCGAGCAGCTGGGACTCTCCCCCAAGACGGTCCACGTGCACCGCGCCAACCTGATGGACAAACTGAAAGTCAGCAACAACGTGGAGCTGGCCCACCGCATGCTGGACAGCTGGTGATCTCCCGGTTTGCCAGCTATGTCGCCATCTCGCTGGCGGCCTGCTTCATCTTTGCCGCGGGCTGGTTTTGCCTGTGGAGCATCAGCCTGCATCTGGCGGGGTCCCCCATACTGGCAGTACTGCTGTTCCCGTTTGGTCTTCGCCTGGGCCTCTTGCTGCAAAGCCCGATCGCCTACTGGCCGCCGCTGCTGCTCAGTGAATCCCTGCTGCTCTACTGGCTCGACAGCGAAGTCGGCCTGCCATCCTGGCCACTTGTTCAGGCGGGTAGCCTGCTCACCCTGCTGCCACTGCTCATCGCCCGCCGCCAGCAGGTGCGCAACGACTGGCAACAACTGCTGGTATTGCTAGCCACCGTGACGGTGGCGGCGCTGCTGCAATCCCTGCTCTGGCATCTGGCCGGGGAAGATGGCCTCACCGCCCTGCTGCTCACCCTGACCGGCGGCCTGACCCTCACCTCCACCTGCATGCTGATCTGGCACTACCTCACCCGTGCTACCTGGGTGCCGCTGGGACCCGCTCTGGTGGATCAACCGGTGGACTGGCGTTTTCGCCATCTGGTCTGGTATCTGCTGCTGTTTGTATTGAGCCTCTGGTTGCAGCTCGGCCTGCCGGACTCGCTGGTGCGCTTCACCCCGTTTTGTCTGGCCATTCCCATCATGGCCATGGCCTGGCGCTACGGCTGGCAGGGGGCCCTGCTCGCCACCCTGATGAACACGGTCGCCCTGATGGCAGGGCAGGCCTGGCACGAACACCCGCTGGATCTGCTGCTCTCCCTGCTGGCCCAGAGCCTGACCGGCCTGCTGCTGGGGGCCGGCATCCAGCGCCAGCGTGAGCTCAATCAGGCACTGACCCGCCAGCTCGCCCATAACCGTCAACTCACAGAGCGGTTGCTGGAAACCGAGGAGAGCATCCGCAAGGAAGTGGCCCGCGAGCTGCACGATGACATAGGCCAGACCATCACGGCTATTCGCACCCAGGCCGGCATAGTACGGCGTCTCGCGCCGGACAATGCCGGGGTCGGCCAGAGCAGCGCCCTCATCGAGACGCTCTCCCTGGGTATTTATGATGCGGTGCGCGGCCTGCTCGGCCGCCTGCGCCCCCGCCAGCTCGACGACATGAGTCTGGAGCAGGCGGTGCGCGGCCTGCTGCGGGAGCTGGAGCTGGAACGCCACGGCATCGTCACCCGGCTCGAGTGGCAGCTGACGGACGAAGGGCTCTCCGACGCCCAGCGGGTCACCCTGTTCCGGGTCTGTCAGGAGGGGCTCAACAACGTGGTGAAGCATGCCAACGCCAGCTCGGTCACCATTCGGGCCCATCGCCAGGCCGAGCGTTTGCTGCTGTTGCTGGAAGACGACGGCTGCGGCTTGCCGGAGCACAGATCTCCCCAGGGTTATGGCCTGCTCGGTATTCGCGAACGAGTGCAGGCACTCGGTGGCAGCCTGCAGCTCTCCTGCATCCACGGCACCCAGCTGACCGTACACCTGCCCAATCGCAAACGGGAAGATCCCCGTGACTGACGCGCCATCCCGGGAGAAGACCGTCTTATGTTGAGCTTTATGAGGAGCGCACCGCCACTGCCGCTCATCCGTGATCAGGCCGAGATCGATGCCAGCTACCGTCACTGGCGACTGCATATTCTGCTGACCATGTACCTGGGCTACGCTGTCTTCTATTTCACCCGCAAGAGCTTCAACTTCGCCATGCCGGACATGCTGGCGGACGGCATGCTGGACAAGTCCGACATCGGCATCTTGTGGACCCTGTTCTACATCACCTACGGCTGCTCCAAGTTCTTCTCCGGCATCATCAGCGACCGGGCCAACCCCCGCTACTTCATGGGGCTGGGGCTGATGGCCACCGGTGTCATCAACATACTGTTCGGCCTGTCGTCATCCCTCTGGCTGTTCGCGGCACTCTGGGTCGCCAACGCCTTCTTTCAGGGCTGGGGCTGGCCCCCCTGCTCCAAGCTGCTCACCAGCTGGTATTCCCGCAGCGAGCGGGGCGTCTGGTGGTCGGTCTGGAACACGGCCCACAACGTGGGTGGGGCGCTCATTCCCCTTATCGTCAGCACCATAGCTCTGCAGCACGGCTGGCGCTACGGCATGATAGTGCCCGGCGTCATCGCCATTCTGGCCGGGCTGTTCTTGTGCTGGCGACTGCGAGATACCCCGAGCGCCATGGGGCTGCCCACGGTCGGGGAGTGGCGCCAGGATGCCATGGAGCTGGCCCAGCAGACTCAGGATGCCGGCCTATCCCATCGCCAGATCTTGCGCAAATACGTGCTTGGCAATCCCTACATCTGGCTGCTTGCCTGCTGCTACGTGCTGGTCTATGTGGTGCGCACCGCCATCAATGACTGGGGCAATCTCTACATGACGGAGCTGCGCGGCTTCAATCTGATGAGCGCCAACTCGGCTATCTCGATGTTCGAGGTGGGGGGCTTTATCGGTGCCCTGGTGGCGGGCTGGGGATCGGACAAGCTGTTCAACGGCAATCGCGGGCCGATGAACCTCATCTTCGCGGTGGGGATACTGCTGGCGGTGGGGTCGCTGTGGCTGATGCCCTTCTTCAGCTATGTGATGCAGGCAGCCTGTTTCTTCACCATAGGTTTCTTCGTGTTCGGCCCCCAGATGCTGATCGGCATGGCGGCAGCCGAGTGCTCCCATAAAAACTCGGCGGGGGCCGCCACCGGCTTCGTCGGCCTGTTTGCCTACATGGGGGCGGCGCTGTCGGGCTATCCGCTGGCCAAGGTGATGGAGATCTGGCACTGGAACGGCTTCTTCGTGGTGATCTCGGTTGCGGCAGGGGTCTCGGCCCTGTTGCTGCTCCCCTTCCTCAAGGCCCAGGCACCACGCCCTCTCGCCGCAGAAGCAGCATGAGCCAGTCCCTTCAGGCCAGTCGGCAGATGCGGTTCTTGCCCTCTCGCTTGGCCTGATAAAGGGCGCTATCGGCCTGGCTGAACAGGGTATCGAAATGCCAGTCGTGCTGGCAGCGCGCCAGCCCCATGCTGACCGTGATGCGGATCCCGCTCAGATCCAGCGCCGCCAGATCTTGCAATATCCGTTCGCAGCGTGCCTGCTGGGCTTGTTCATCCTCTCCGGGCAGCAACAAGACGAATTCTTCCCCACCAAAACGGCTGGCCACCAGCTCAGGTTGAGCGCCGAGATAGGCGCCGACCGCCTCCAGCACCCTGTCCCCTATCTCGTGGCCATGACGATCATTGACCTGCTTGAAGTCATCCAGATCCAGTACGGCCAGCGCGCCGAACTCGCCAATCCGCCGAGCTCCCATCTGCTCCATGAAACCGCGCCGGTTCAACAGACCTGTCAGTGAGTCATGGCTGGCCTGCTGACGCAGGGCCAGGGCCCGGTACTGGGTGCAGAGCAGCAGCACCCCGAAGGTGGAGAGGTAACTGCCCATCAACATGGAGAGAAAGGGCAGCACGTTGACCCCGCTCTGATCCATCAGCACCCTGGCATCCCCTTCCAGCAGGAAGCCCATCCGCATCAGGTTGAAGCCATAAAGCAGGATATTGACCACGGTGAACACCAGCACAGCCGGCAGGTAGGCGGGATAGCCGTGTCGCCAGATGAGAAAGACGATCACGGCCCCCAAAACCATGTAGCTCAGACAGGCCAGCAATACCCGGGGCGCCATATGGTCGTTGAACAAGATGCTCCAGCTCAGGATCAGCACATAGACCAGCATGAACAGCGCGCTGGCACCCCAGCTGAGCGGCTTGCCGAAGAAGCGCTGCAGTGCCAGCGGCATCAGGGCGATACAGACGGTGATCAGCAGATTGGCCAGCCAGATCCCCGCCAGATTGGGCATGAAAGCCTGCAGGGAGAAGAGACTCTGGGCCGCCAGGGCGCACAGGCTCGACCACCACCAGAATCCGAGTCCGGGGATCTCCCTGTGGGTCAACCATATGATGGAGAGGGTGATAAAACCGAGGCTGTAGCCACCCAAGGCCATGACCATGAGGGTGAATACATCCAGCTTGAGCAGTATTGAGGCGTCCATACCCGTGCCACTAAACGAAGGTAACTGAGTATATTTGAAGCGCAAAACAAGACCCAGTGGTGTCTGACTAAATCCTCAATAAAAGTTCACGTATTGCATAAAAATCCGCTAAAAATGCTCCATTGGAATCCCAATTCCATCGCAGTTGAGAAAGTGAGTAACGTTTGGCACTGCCGATGACGAGGCCGGATGTAACAAAGTGTCCCGCTGGCATTTTGGACTTGAACCCGCCCCATTAGATAGATATGTTGTTTTCGTGTGATTTTATGAGTGCAGTCACGGGGGAAAAGCGTCACTAACCTGTTGAGTCATCTGGCACAATCGGAATTTGGTACATTTTTCACTCAGCACACAGGAAATGGAATCTCATATGGGGCTTTTGCCTCAACCAAGACAATAATCCTGTCTTGCCTGTTGCCGGATGCAGCAGTCTCTTGTGCCACGGAGTCGCACGGGATCAGGTTCAAGGCCGAACACACCACCGACAGAGACGTCACTTATGATCAAAAAATTCATTCTCTCTACCTTGCTGCTGTGCGGGCTCGCCAACGCCGCCGCCCCTGCCTCCACCCTGGATGCCGTGCTCGATCGCGGCGTGCTGAGAGTCGGTTTCGACGCCGGCTATCAACCCTTTGAAATGACCAACAAGCAGGGCCAGTACATCGGCTTTGACGTGGATCTCGCCAAGATGGTCGCCAAGGAGATGGGCGTCAAGGTGGAGTTCGTCAACACCGCCTGGGATGGCATCATACCTGCGCTGCTGACCGACAAGTTCGACGTCATCATGGGCGGCATGACAGTCACCCCCCAGCGCAACCTGAGGGTCAACTTTGCCGATCCCTACATAGTCGTGGGCCAGACCATAGTGCTGCGCAAGGACAAGGCCGGCGAGATCAAATCCTTCAGCGATTTGAACGATCCCAAGTACAAAATCGCGGTCAAGCTCGGCACCACAGGCGAGCAGGCGGTCAAACGTCTGATCCCCAAAGCGACCCTGCTGCAGTTTGAAACCCAGGATGACGCCAAGCTGGAAGTGATCAACGGCAAGGTTGACGCCTTCGTCTACGACCTGCCCTACAACGCCATCTTCGCTTCCCAGAATACCGGTGCCGTTGTGCACCTGGACAAGCCGTTCACCTTCGAACCCCTGGCCTGGGCCATCCGCAAGGGTGATCAGGACACCCTCAACTGGTTCAACAACTATCTGCGCCAGATCAAGGGCGATGGCAGCTACGACCGCCTCTACAAGAAGTGGTTCGAATCCAACGCCTGGCTGAACCAGCTCAAGTAACCTCGCAAGGGGCGGCCTGCCGCCCCTTCACGCAGATCCCCACACAATAACTACAAAGAGGTTGCGACAGTGCACAACCCAACAAGACAGATGGAAAAACAACCCAACCAGTTGCTCTGGCACGGCGTCTTCCTGCTGATGCTGCTGGCTGCCGTATTCGGCATCTATAAAGCGGTTCAGTCCGTGGATTACACCTGGCGCTGGGAGCGAATTCCCCAATACATCGCCTATCAGGCGGAGCAGAACAACCTGGCCGAATTTGACGGCACAGTGATCGCCGGCACCACCAGCGCCGAGCAGGGCAAACTGTTCCTGCAAAATGATCTCGACCCCAATCAGCGACAGGCCATCGCCAGCACAGGAGTGAAGGTCACCGAAGGGGACACCATTTTCCGGGGCGATACCCTGGATACCGAACTCACCTGGACCGCGGGCCCCATCGCCTGGGGTGTCTGGGTCACGGTCAAGCTCTCCCTGGTGGCAGGGGTGTTTGCCATCCTGCTCGGCACCCTGGCAGGTCTGGCCCGCCTCTCCCCCAATCCGGCCTTGCGCAATCTGGCTGTCACCTATGTGGAGCTCATTCGCGGCACGCCGCTGCTGGTGCAGATCTTCATCGTCTATTTCTTTATCGGCACTGTGCTGAACCTGGACCGTTTCACCGCCGGGGTGGCGGCACTGGCCGTCTTTACCGGCGCCTATGTGGCCGAAATCGTGCGCGCCGGCATCAGCTCAATCCACAAGGGACAGATGGAAGCGGGCCGCAGCCTGGGGCTCACCTCGGCCCAGACCATGCGCTACGTCATTCTGCCGCAAGCCTTCAAGCGGGTGCTGCCGCCGCTGGCAGGCCAGTTCATCAACCTCATCAAGGACTCCTCCCTGGTGTCTGTCATCTCCATCACGGATCTCACCAAGGCGGGGCGTGAGGTGGTCAGCTCCACCTTCAGCCCGTTCGAGGTGTGGTTCACCGTGGCCCTGCTCTATCTGGTGTTGACCGGCACCCTCTCTTTTCTGGTGCGTCGTCTGGAGGTGAAATATGCACGCAGCAACTAAGCCTGATCCCATCATAAAAGCCAGCGGAGTGGAGAAGATCTACGCCGGTGGTGTGCACGCCCTGAAGAACGTCAGCACGGAAGTCGCCGAAGGGGAAGTGGTGGTGATCGTCGGGCCGAGCGGCTCGGGAAAATCCACGTTTCTGCGAACCCTCAACCAGCTGGAAACCATCAACGACGGCAACATAGTGGTCGATGGCATCTGCCTGACTGAACCGGGTGACGTCAACAAACTGCGGGAAGAGGTGGGCATGGTGTTTCAGTCCTTCAACCTATTCCCCCACCTGAACGTACTGGACAACATCTGCCTCGCCCCGCAGAAGGTGCGCGGGCTGTCGCGCAATGATGCGCGGGACAGGGCCAAGGCCCTGCTGCTGAAAGTGGGATTGTCGAACAAGGCCGAGAGCTATCCGTCCCAGCTCTCCGGCGGCCAGCAACAGCGGGTGGCCATCGCACGGGCGCTTGCCATGCAGCCGCGCATCATGCTGTTTGACGAGCCCACCAGCGCCTTGGACCCCGAGATGGTGGGCGAGGTACTGGACGTCATGAAGGGGCTGGCTCGCGAGGGCATGACAATGGTGGTGGTGACCCACGAGATGGGTTTCGCCCGCGAGGTGGCGGACAGGGTACTGTTTATGGAAAACGGCGAGCTGCTGGTGGATGAAAAGCCCACCGACTTCTTTGACAATCCCCCCTCCCCGCGCCTGCGCCAGTTCCTGAGTCAGGTGCTCTGACGCTGACAGCCGTAGAAAGCAGAAGAGGGAGCCCATGGCTCCCTCTGTTTTTCCAGCACGGACTTGGCCTGCCATCTTAATAGGGCTGGATCCTGCAGCAACACAGGGCCAGGTACTTCGTCCCTGCCAAATCTCACAGCCATCTTATTTGTCACATGAAAACAAATGCTTATCCTAATGCTTTCCATAAGTCCGTCACCAGATGGCGGTGCAATATGTTAATGAAATTTTAAATCCATTCGGTATGCTGGAATACAACTGGTCAAACCGGATGCTCGACATGGATGTGCAACTGCTGCTGCTTTATCTCTCCCCCGTCTTTTTGGCATTTGTCGGCTGGGAGATGCTTTACCTGCGCAAGCACGGGGCGGCCTTTCCCACCGCCACCTACCAGTGGAAGGATCTCTTCGCCAACACCACCCTGGCCCTGATGCATCAGGGGGGCGACGCACTGACGGCCATCGCCATCGCTTACCTGTATGACACCCTGTGGGGCTGGCGGCTGTTTGACATCGAGCTCAATGTCTGGAGCATCTTGCTGCTGTTCCTGCTGCAGGATTGCTGTTACTGGCTGTTCCACTTTGCCAGCCACCATGTGCGCTGGCTGTGGGCCTCCCACGTGGTGCATCACAGCTCGGAGCGACTCAACCTCTCCACCGCCTTTCGCCAGAGCCTGATGTACCCCGTCTCGGGCATGTGGCTGTTCTGGATCCCCATGATCCTCATCGGCTTCCCGCCCCAGGCAGTGGTGGCGACCGTGCTGCTGAGCCTGGGTTTTCAGTTCTTCGTTCACACCCAGGTGGTGGGCAAGCTGGGCTGGCTTGAGTGGGTTTTCAATACCCCCTCCCACCACAGGGTGCACCACGCCAGCAACGCCAAATACATAGACCGCAACTTCGCCGGCGTGCTCATCATCTGGGATCGGCTGTTTGGCACCTTTGTGGAAGAGGATCCCGCCGAGCCATGCCGCTTTGGCATCACCAAACCGGTTCGCAGCTTCAATCCGCTCACCCTCACCTTCCACGAGTGGCGCGACATGCTGCGCGAGGCCCGTGATCTCCCCTGGTCAGAGAAGCTCAAGGTGCTGTTTGGCAAACCGGCCGGCCCCGACAGCGCCTGAGCCAGGGAACAAAGCAAAAAAGAGAGCGCCACCAAGGCGCTCTCTCATTTTGCAAGGATCACGTATCCCCTTTATGGAGAGGCAAATGACCAGAGTGCGGGAATGAGGCTCACCAGGGTTATCCCGGCCAGCAGTCGTTCGCGACCACTGAGCCGCTGATGGTCACCAAGCTGTCGGCGGCTGTAGAGAAACAGCAGCAAGCCCGGCCCGTACAGCAGCAAGGAGAGCAGCAGGTATTCCACACCGGCGGCATAGAGCAGCCAGAGGCCATAACCGCTCGACACCAGTGCCACTGTCCGCATCAGGCCATTGCCCTCGCCACTCAAGGAAAGCTTGAGCAGGAACAGGCCGATCAGCAGATAGGGCACCAGTATCATGGAGGTGGAGATGAGCAGCAGGTTGGTATACCCCTTGCCGAGCAGCCACACCAGCAGCAGGCAGCCCTGCACCGTCAGGCTGGTGAGCCACAGCGATGCTATGGGGGTGCCGTTGCGATTCTGGCGTCGGAAGATGGCCGGGAAGGCACCGTAGCGGGCAGCGCTGTAGGGCACCTCGGCCGAGAACAGGGTCCAGCTCACGTAAGAAGCGAGTACAGAGACGATGAGGCCGACACTGATCAGCACCTTGCCCCAGGAGCCTGTCATCTGGGCCATCAGCCCCGCCATGGAGGGATTGGGCAGAGCCGCCAGCTCGGGTCTGCTCAATATCCCCAGCGCCAGTACCGAGATGAGCACATAAAGCAGCAACGCCAGCACTACCCCCAGCACTGTGGCCGTGCCCACGTCCCGCTTGTTCCTCGCACGGGCCGACAAGACGGCCGCCCCTTCGATGCCGGTAAAGACCCAGAGGGTGATCAACATGGTGTTGCGCACCTGCTCGGAGACCGGCACAGCAAGCGTGCTGCCCCCCTGATCCGTCGCAAAGGTCACAGGGTCAAACCAGTAGCAGGCGAACAGGATGAACAGCAGCAGCGGCAGGCTCTTGGCCAGGGTTGCCACCAGATTGAACAGAGCGGCCTGTTGCACGCCACGGGCCACCAGCAGATGCACGGCCCAGAGGATGCAGGACTCGCCGATAAAGGCCGCCAGGGTATTGCCATCGCCAAACCAAATCTGTTCAGGGGTATCGACGAAGCTGCCAAGGGCGGCGAACGCGATCACCAGGTAACCTACCACACCTATGGTGGCGCACAGCCAGTAGCCCCAGGCGGAGAAAAAACCCACCAGATCGCCAAAGCCTGCGCGGGCATAGCTGTAAATGCCGCCATCGAGATCCGGTCTTAGCCGCGACAGGTAGAGAAAACTCGCGGCGAGTGCCAGTATACCTACCCCGGTCACGCCCCAGCCGATCAGCACGGCGCGGGCACCGGCCACCTCGGCCATGTTCTGGGGCAAGCTGAAGATGCCCGCCCCCACCATGGAGCTGAACACCAGCGCAGTGAGGGACCAGAGGCCTATTTTGCTCTCTTTCATATGCTCTCCTTAGCGCAGCCGGCTGGCCAGTGCCTGAATATGCTCGGGGCCTATGCCGCAGCAGCCGCCAATGAGAGAGGCCCCCACGGCGCGCCAGCGCTCGGCCCAGCCGAGGTAATCCAGCGGCCCAAGATCGGCGCGGATCTCGTCCAGCCCGTCGTTGGCGGTCGCCTCTTTGGGTTGGGGCGGAAACGCATTGGCATAGGCGCCGAGGCGAATATCCCCTCGACCCAGCGCCTGCAAGCTGTCACCGGCCACCGTCAGCGCGGCCTCGATCACCTCGGGCTGACAGCAGTTGAACAGAATGGCGTCCACACCGGCCGATGCCAGTGCGGTGACGGCATCCGCCACCCGCTCACCGGAACGAAGCGCAGGCTCGCAGCCCGGCGCTTCATCTTCCAGCGTGAAGGAGACCCAGAACGGCTTGCCATCCTGTGGCAACAGCGCCTTGAGGGCCAGCGGCTCGGCAATCAGGCTCATGGTTTCGGCCAGCCAGATGTCCACATGGGACGTCAGCGCCCGAATGAGCGGTGTGGCCAGCTCGCCCACTCTGTCCGCCTCGAACAGGTCGGCGCGGTAGGAGCCAAACAGCGGCGGCAAGGATCCTGCGACCTGCACCGAGCCCGGTTGCTCATTGGCAACCTCACGCGCCAGCTGGCCAGCCAGCGCGGCCAGCGCTTCCCCTTCGGCGGCAAATCGCTCGGCACCGATATGAAACGGCACCAGGGCATAACTGTTGGTGGTGATGACACGGGCACCGCTCGCCACATAGGCCTGATGCACTTCGCGCACCGTCTGTGGTGCTTCCATCAGCGCCAGCGCCGACCATTCAGGTTGGCGAAATGGCGCCCCTCGCCGTGCCAGCTCGCGTCCCATGCCACCATCAAGTACCCACAATGCCTGTGTTTCCATCTGTCGTGTCTCTTTGTTGTTCTGTGTTTGTCTGTTTTGTCGATTTGCAGCTTTTTTGCGCTGCCATGCACTCTTTAGCGTTGCTCTGCGGCTGTGCGTCGCCGGGCCCATGGTGGTGAGGCATCCCTATCAACACCAGCCATAAAAACATATAGATGTTTAGACGGCTAAAACAAGATAAAGCAAAGCAGTGCAGGCGGCAATCGGTATCAACAGAAATCAGAACGCAAAGATGAGGAAAGGTAGAAATGAGTGAGGCCACCCAAGGGTGGCCTCACTGCTGTCTGGTTAGCTGGCGGTTTAACGCCCTGCCAGCACTCGCTTGATCTGCTTGGTCCAGTCAGAGACCCGCCCCTGCTGGGGCAATCCCTGCCAGATCTGTGCCCACTGGGCCGGGCTCAGAGGGCGACCGAGACGACGCTGCACACCGGCATAGAGATAGTCGTGGGCCGTGGTGGCAGCCTGGGTCGAGGTGAGAAACTTGGAGACAGGATCAGTCAACCGCACATCCCGCATGCCGAGCAGCGGATAGTCGCTGTGCACCGCCGCCAGCATGGTTTCACGCATGGCAGACTCGATGTAACCACGGGCAAACAGGGCGGTTACCGACTCCAGGGATCCCTGATCCGGGCCGTGGTACTCCTCATCAAAGACCGGACTTGGCTCCACTACGGCGCTTTGTACCACGGCATCGGGATCGGATTGCGGCACAACTTCTGCCTTGGCGGCAACCGGTTTGGCAACGACAACCGCCTTGCGGGGGGCGCTCTGACTGCAAGCGCCCAGCGCCAGGGCAAGCGCCACACAGGCCAGCGCACGGGAATGAGACTGCATCTTCATGACTCCTTGGTAGCTCCTTTACGATTCCTGAGCGGACTTGTCGGTCACTATGGGTTCAACCCGAGTGACCAGCAGCTGGTCGATCTTGTAGCTGTCGATATCCACGACTTCAAATTTGTAGCCCGCGTATTTGACCGAGTCGGTACGCTTGGGGATCTTGCGCAGCATGAACATGATGAAACCGGCGATAGTCTCGTAGTTCTGGCTATCCGGAAACGCCTCTATGTCGAAAGCACGCATCACGTCAGAGATGGGGGTCACGCCATCCACCAGCCAGGAATTTTCATCCCGCTGCACAATCTGCTCTTCCACTACGTGGGTGGCCCACTCACCCATGACGGTACTCATCAGATCGTTCATGGTGACTATCCCCACAACCAGGGCGTACTCGTTCATCACAACGGCGAAGTCACCCCTGTGGTTCTTGAAGTATTCCATCGCCTCGTAGAGGTTGAGGGTATCGGGAATGATGATGACGTTCTGCACCAGGGAGCCGCTGTTGAGATCTATGCTCTGGCCGCTGATGACGCGGATCAGCAACTCTTTGGCATCGACGAAGCCCTTGATGCTGTCGAGGTTGTGGTCACAGACCAGGAACTTGTTGTGGGGGTGCTCGGCGATCTTGGCCTTGATACTCTCTTCACCCTCTTGCAGGGTGAAGTAAATCAGGCTCTCCCGCGCCGTCATGGCGGAGGTCACGCCGAGGGACTGCAACTCGAACACGTTCTCGATGAGCTGATGCTCTTCGCGCTGAATAACGCCCGCCTCAGCGCCCGCATCCATCACTGCATAGATATCGTCGGAGGTGATCTCGTCATTGCGTATCATGGAGACCCGCAGCAGACGGAACAACGCATTCGCCATGCCATTGAAGAACCACACCAGCGGCATCAGCAGGGTCACGCACAGCAGCATGGGGCGTACCACCACAACAGCGATCCGCTCCGGCATGGTCATGGCCAGGCGCTTGGGCATCAGGTCTGCTATCAGGATGAACATGCCAGTGACGAACACGAAGGAGGCGGCAGAACTTATCTGGCCAAGCCAGGGGCCCTGATAGAAGCTGGAGATGAACTCCTTGATGGCCGGATTCAGGGCAGACTCGCCCAGGATACCGCCCAGGATGGCGACAGTGTTGAGGCCAATTTGCACCACGGTAAAGAAATTACCCGGCTGGGCCTGCAGCGCCAACACCTTGGCGGCATGGCGGTTCCCCTCATCGGCCATCACCTGCAATTTGATCTTGCGGGAGGCGGCAAGGGAGATCTCGGAAAGGGAGAAGAACACACTGCCGGCAACCAGCAGCATCAGAAGAAATATACTATCGGCAAAACTCATGATTAACCTATTGCTACACCCGCCTTAGCACAAGACGGCAAACTGGGCCTGGGAGACCAGACCGTGAGTCCATCCGAGACTCACACAGGGGGCATATTCTAGCAGAAAACCGCCATCCGGGTGGCGATATCTTGCTCTGACATGCAGTGCAACAAAAAAGGCGCGAAACGCGCCTTTTTATTCATTTCATCAGCTCTTGCCAAGCAGATCGCTCAGCTCGTCAGCCTTGGTGTGGCGAACGTCCTTGCCCTTGACGTAGTAAACGATGTACTCGCAGATGTGCTGGCAGCGATCGCCGACCCGCTCGATGGCTCGCGCCGCCCACAGTACGTTGAGTACCTGGGGAATGGTGCGCGGATCCTCCATCATGTAGGTCATCAGCTCGCGGATGATGGACTCGTACTCCCGATCTACCTTGTCATCTTCCTTGTAGACGGCGATGGCCGCCTCCAGATCCATGCGGGCAAACGCATCGAGCACGTCGTGCAGCATCTTGATGGTGCGGCGCCCCATGTTCTCGAGGGACACCAGCGGCGGCTGTGGCTTGTTGGCGTTGTCGGTCAGCATGCGGGCTATCTTGTCCGCCACGTCGCCGATGCGTTCCAGATCCGTGATGGTCTTGATGATGGCCATCACCAGACGCAAGTCGGACGCTGTGGGCTGACGCTTGGCGATGATGCGGGTGCACTCTTCGTCGATGGCCACTTCCATGGCGTTGACCTTGTGGTCATTGGCCACTATCTTGCGCGCCGCATCCAGATCCTGATCGTGGATGGCGGCAATGGCGTCGGTAAGCTGTTGCTCCACCAGACCGCCCATCACCAGCACCTGATTGCGCACATTCTCAAGCTCGGCATTGAACTGACCGGAGATGTGTTTATTGAGGTTCATATTGTCCATACAAATAATCCTTGATGCTCCGATTATGCCTTAGCCGTTGAACTGGCCGGTAATCTGTTGCTTGCTGTTCATATCAATCACCTTATTGCACCAACCTTGCCTTAGCCGTAGCGACCCGTGATGTAATCTTCGGTCTTTTTCTTGGCCGGTGTGGTGAAGATAGTGTTGGTGTCCGCATATTCGATGAGCTCGCCCATGTACATGAACGCCGTCTGATCCGACACTCGCGCAGCCTGCTGCATGTTGTGTGTCACGATCACCACTGTGAACTGGCTCTTGAGCTCGTTGATCAGCTCCTCGATGGTAAGCGTCGAAATCGGGTCGAGGGCCGAGGTGGGTTCATCCAGCAACAAGACTTCCGGCTCGATGGCGATGGCCCGGGCAATCACCAGACGCTGCTGCTGACCACCGGAGAGACCGAATGCATTGTCATGCAGTCGATCCTTCACCTCTTCCCACAAGGCAGCGCCACGCAGTGAACGCTCGGCGGCCTCGTCCAGGGTGCGTCTGTCGTTGATGCCCTGCAGCCGCAGACCATAAACCACGTTCTCGTAGATGGATTTGGGGAAGGGGTTCGGACGCTGGAACACCATGCCGACCTGACGACGCAGGGCGGAGACATCCACTCCCTTGTCATAAATGTTGTGGCCGTGCAGCTGGATTTCACCCTCGATGCGGCAGATCTCCACCAGATCATTCATCCGGTTGATGCAGCGCAACAGGGTCGACTTGCCGCAGCCGGACGGACCTATGAAGGCCGTCACCTGCCCTTTCGGGATCTTCATGTTGACGTTGAACAGCGCCTGCTTGTTGCCGTAGTAGAGGTTGAGATCCTTCACCTCCAGCGCTGTCTGCTCCGGGGTCAGGTTGAGCAGGTCCAGCGCTGTGTGCTGAGTGGATGTGGTCGATACGTTGATCATCTGTTACCTCAAAATCAGTCTGGAGTGGCCGGACTCTTGCCAGCGACCGCCATGATTGCTACTGACAGATGGCGGCACTCTCTGAACCGCGCATCTGTTTTCTCGATCTTGTCTCAAGGACGCCGGATTAATGCTCCAGCGACCGGAATTTTTCACGCAAGTGGTTACGAATGCCGATGGCCGTCAGGTTGAGGCCGACGATCACCGTCACCAGCAGGAAGGAGGTGGCATACACCAGCGGCCGCGCCGCTTCGACGTTCGGACTCTGGAATCCCACATCATAGATGTGGAAGCCCAGGTGCATGAACTTGCGTTCCACATGCAGGTACGGGAAGTTGCCATCCATCGGCAGGGTCGGCGCCAGTTTCACCACCCCCACCAGCATCAGCGGTGCCACTTCACCGGCGGCCCGGGCTATCGCCAGGATAAGGCCGGTCATGATGGCCGGGCTCGCCATGGGCAGCACGATACGCCACAGGGTTTCGGCCTGGGTGGCCCCCAGCGCCAGCGACCCCTGACGGATGGTGCTGGGAATACGGGACAGTCCCTCTTCGGTAGAGACGATCACCACCGGCAGGGTCAGGATGGCCAGGGTCAGTGCCGACCAGATGACACCGGGTGAGCCAAAGGTCGGGCTTGGCAGCGCCTCCGGGTAGAACAGCTGATCCAGCGAGCCACCCAGGGTATAGACAAAGAAGCCCAGACCAAACACGCCGTAGACGATGGAGGGCACACCCGCCAGGTTGATCACAGCGATGCGGATAAGCTTGGTCAGGCTGTTCTTGCCCGCATACTCGTGCAGGTAGACCGCCGCCACTACACCGAGGGGCGTGACGATGATCGCCATCAGGATCACCATGAAGACGGTGCCGAAGATGGCCGGGAATACACCGCCTTCCGTGTTGGCCTCGCGAGGCTCACCCGTGACGAACTTGCCTATCTGATGGAACCAGTGGCCCACCTTGGCAGGCAACCCCATGGCGTTGGGCCAGGTCACATCCAGTACCTTGGACATGGGCATGGTCACCAGCTCACCACGCATGTCCTTGACTGTGATGGCATCACGATCCGCTTGGGCTCGCAGGGAAAAGAGTTCCTTTTCCAATATTTGATAGCGGTCGTTGAGTGCCTTGCGCTCTTCGACCAGCTCGGCTTTAAGCTGATCGGTCAGCTCATCATTGAGCTCGGCTTTGCGCTCTTTGAGACGCAACTTCTCCAACTGGTAGTTGATTGATCCTATGGCACCTTTTTGCAGCTTGCTGGCCTGCTCGGAGAGGCCGTTGCTGCGAGCCAGCATCCTCTTGAGTACCTTGTGCAGATCCTGCTCGTGGAGCACGCCATCTTCCTTGGCCTGCACCACATAACCATAGAAGTTACCATTGGTGGTACGTTCAATCACCGCCATCTCGGCAGGCAGTGACTGGGACTTGATGTCAGTCTCCAGCACCCAGCGGAAATCGAGGTCGACGAACTCACGGTTGCCGGTCTTGACCAGATAGCGGGTCAACACCTCGCGATCTTCACCTTCCAGCGGAATACCCGCAGCCCGTAGCCGCTCCACCGGCACCAGCTCGCTGTCATTGATTTCACCGATCAAGACGCTCTTGTTGCCGCTGACATCTTGGATCTGCCACTCATAGATGGGGTGAGGCCAGAAATAGATCAGACCACGCCAGCCGATGAGCAGCAACAGACCCAGTACCGCCACCAGACTCAGGCTGACTGCACCGCCTGTCATCCAGATCCAGGGGGCCCCTGACTTAAACCACTTACCCATTGTCGATTCCTTGCCCGTTACATGGAGCTGTATTTTTCACGCAACCGCTGACGCACGAACTCGGCCAGGGTGTTGAAGAAAAAGGTGAACACAAACAGTACGAAGGCCGCGAGGAACAGTACCCGGTAGTGGGAGCTGCCCACTTCCGATTCCGGCATCTCCACCGCTATGTTGGCAGCCAGGGTTCGCAGTCCCTGGAACATGGAGAAGTCCATGATGGGGGTATTGCCGGTCGCCATCAGCACTATCATGGTCTCGCCCACGGCGCGGCCAAGACCCATCATCACTGCCGAGAAGATGCCCGGGCTGGCGGTGAGGATCACCACACGGCTCAGTGTCTGCCACGTAGTGGCACCCAGTGCCAGCGATCCTTGAGTCAGATGCTTAGGCACGGAGAAGACAGCGTCTTCGGCGATGGAGAAGATGGTGGGGATGACCGCAAAGCCCATGGCGATACCAACCACCAGGGAGTTGCGCTGGTCAAACTTTATCCCCATTTCATGGGTCAGCCAGCTACGGGTATCCCCGCCAAAGAAGGCATTTTCCACCACAGGACTCAGGGTCAACGACAACCAGCCGACCAGCAGCACCACGGGGATCAGCAAGACAGCCTGGCTCCCTTCCGGCACGCACTGCTTGAGCTTGCCCGGCAGCAGATGCCAGGCCAGGGCGGCCAGCAACATCCCCATCGGCAGCATCACCAGCATCATGAAGATCCCTGGCAGGTAATCCTCGACAATGGGTGCCAGCCACAGACCAGCCAGAAAACCGAGGATAACGGTTGGCAGTGCCTCCATGATTTCTATGGTCGGCTTGACAAACTTGCGCATGCCGGCAGACATGAAATAAGCGGTATAGATGGCGCCGGCGACCCCCAGCGGGACCGCAAACATCATGGCGTAGAATGCCGCCTTCAGCGTGCCGAACGAAATGGGGATCAGGCTCAGCTTGGCTTCGAAATCGTTGCTGGCAGAGGTGGATTGCCACACATACATGGGCTCCGGGTAGCCTTCATACCACACCTCTTGCCACAGGGCAGACCAGGTCACTTCAGGGTGATCATTCTCGACCGCAAACAGCTTGAAGGTATCGTCCTGCTGCATCAGCAGCACGTTGTGGCGGGGCGAGATGGCCAGCGCCAACAGTGCGCCCCCCTCTATCTTCTCGCTCAGCAGCTTGCTCTCGCCGGTGGCGTGGAAGAAGCTGATGGTGCCATCCTTGCCTGCGCTGACAAAGCCCTTGCGAAAGTGCTCCGGGGTCAGCAGATCCACAGGGCCATCGCCTTTGAAATCACGGATCTGGGTGAACTGACGCTTGCCATCCTTGGCCACTTCGAACCACTGGGAGATGACACCGTTGTCGTTGCCCACCAGTAAAGAGGAGGCACCGGCGAGCAGCTCAATCCGGGTCACATTGGCATTGGGGGCGTTGATCTCCAGCACGTTGCGCAGGGCGATATTATTGAGGTTGTGGATGTCGTAGACAGAGAGGCGGTTGCCCTCACGCACAAACAGGATGCGCAAGTTGGGGGTCAGCAGCATCTGATCCACATGGCTCGGCAGAGAAGGAATGCTGTAGTTCTGGGCGCTCCACTCCACGTCGCCGGAGATGAAGTTCTCCTCGCCGCTCATCACCGTCATCACGCCGCGACCATCTTCGGTCACGGCGGCGGTGGCCATCTTGTCCTTGGTGGCTTCGAATACCATGAACTGCAGCGCCTTGCCTTGGGGATCGATCACTACCGGCTCTTCGCCGAAGGGATATCTCAGGCTGGGCTCGATGACCCGCACGTCATTGGGGTAGGACACCTTGAAATGGGGCTCCATGACCAGAGCCTTGCCATCGGCAAAACCGTAGGCGATGAGCTTCTGACCCGGCGCCGGGCTGGTGACAGTCGTGATGTCACCGGCAACCTGGGCCTGACCAATGGCTTGTCCCACCTTGACCTTGCCATCTCCCTGAAGAGCAAAGAAGTTGACCAGCCCCTTATCGCTGAAGCGATAGCCAATCTCGTTCTGCTCCTCCATCCCGAGCCAGGCAGTCTTGCCCGCAATGGGCAGGGTAAACGATGCGGTCGGCTCCATGGTGGCGCCATTGAAAATAGGTTTCACCACATACAGCAGATAGAAAAAAATGAGCAACAAGGCCACCAGCACCAGGGCACCGCCTGTGGTGACCCCGAACTTGGCCAACTTATCCTTGATCCGGCGTTTTCTACTGCCCGCCATGACCAGGTTGATCGATTCCGATGACATGCAAAACCTCAATGTGAGCTAGGCTTGGCGGCATTATATGGCGGTTGCATGACAGTTTTGTTACATCAAAGCCCCTTGAGCAGAGCTTATTTTCGAAGAAGGAAATGGCGGCACTTTTCGGCAAGAAACAGATTCAACCAACTGTTTTATATGAAAATATATTGGATGGTGAGAAGCGGGAGCGGCAAAAGTCTCCCCCACTTGCATCAAGAAGAAGAGTCGGTCGCTTGCTGCAATGCCTGTCTGGCAGCCTTTTTCTCGGCGCGGCGGCGCTTGAAGAAGGCCGAGAGCTGGGCCGAGCAGGCATCTGCCAGTACCCCCTCCGTCAACGACACTCTGTGGTTATGGCGCGGGTCCTGCAAAATCTCGAATACGGAACCTGCCGCTCCCGTTTTGAGATCCCGCGCCCCGAACACCACCCGTTTGACCCGGCTGTGAATGAGGGCACCGGCGCACATGCAGCAAGGTTCCAGCGTCACATAAAGCACCGTATCGATCAGACGGTAGTTTTCCAGTCGGGCACCGGCTGCACGGATCGCCATGATCTCCGCATGGGCACACGCATCATGCTCGCTGATGGAGCGATTCCACCCCTCACCGACCACTTCGTCCCCCAGCACCAGCACGGCACCGACCGGGATCTCGCCGATCCCCTCGGCCCGGGCGGCCAGTGCCATGGCATGGCGCATCCAGCGCTCATCCTGCTCTGCTTGTTGTGCTGTCTGGCTCAGGGATACTGCGGCTGCTGATGGTTCCACCCCTTGCTCCTCTCTCTATTGGTTGTTCATGACCGATTGGTTGTTCATGACGGCTTGCCCTGCATGTGACTGCGCTCATCAGCGCTTGCCTGCGCCTGGAACAGGCACCACACCTGCGGTTGCTGGCGCCTTGACCACATTCGCCAAGCTAGCCCTGCGGCGCAATTTTTCCACCGCAATACGGGGCGGCGATTATGCCAAATCTCCGTGGCCGGCCCAAGCAGCATCTTGAGTGAGCAATAAAGAAGCAATCGACATCTCACTGATAAAAAAGGAGTTGCACCAACAGATTCATATCATTAGACTCCCTTCCGTCAGCTCGAACTGACCTCGTCGGTGTGTAGCGCAGCCAGGTAGCGCATCTGCATGGGGTGTAGAGGGTCGGAGGTTCGAATCCTCTCACACCGACCATTTTCCCCGAGAAATAGCCCAGTCAAACGACTGGGCTATTTTTTTACCTCCATTTCACTCCAGCCCCTTCACCCTCCTTATGACCCTGGCAGTACTCTGTCCGGCAGGCGGCACCACAGAGCCATCACACATTGGTGGTATATTTTTTATTCAGAATCACTTGAAACCTGTGACGAGTGTCGCTAGGATACGCGACTTTTCCGCCGGCAATGAAACAGGGAGGTGGGAATCCGGGTGATGGAGTCACCGACCGGCTTGCAATCCAATGAGGCAAGCACCCATGACGCAAGCAGTTGAATCACAGCCCCACCCAGCCCCCCTGCCACAAGCCGACATCGAACTCGGCGAGCATGAATACGGCACTATAGTGCATCTGGATGTGGTCGATCTGGCGGCGCCGGACGACGAATACTGATCCCGCTCAATATAGAGTAGAAGAGGAAAAGTGGCCGCTGAACCCTTGGGTTTCGCCACCCTTTTACCTTCCCCGGGGGCCAGGAAGGCCCACTGACACAAATAACAATAAAATGCTGCATAACTACGACTTATCAGTTTTATCCACTCCCTAACCTCCTCCCCTCATCACCCCAGATAGCAAGCCAAGGTGATACAAACCTACGTTATTGCTCGTCACTTTTCCCCTGCTGACGAGATAAACCCCATTCTGCCCCTCTTCCCTATTCAAGTTTTAAACAAACGTTCAATAGCCAACACTGGCCAGAGCTGAGTATTCACCGAGATCCAAAAAATCATTTCATACAGCCGTTTTCTGAAAGCTTGGAGTAAGGTCGGGATTTGTTTTTGCACTTGTAATTTTATTACGTAATTAGTTACATTCCAGGTATTCACAACGCCGCTGGCTCACACCACCGCAGGGGGTGGGAAACCAAGAGCATAACCATCTGCATAGAGCATTTGCGCTAATCACATAATCCCATTAAAAACATACTCTTAACTATGTGTAAGAAACAGGCGTTTTAAAAAAGTGGTTGACGGAGAGGGCAATATTTCGCACCTTATGAATCGTGTTATCCCGTTGTTACGGGAAGTTTGAAAGAACAGGGATCGACTTTAGTCGTAGTTAATTAGTTCAAAATGTAATTCTCAAAGGAGTGAACCCTATGTCGGCACCGGCCCAGACCCACTGTAGCGCCCGTCTGCGCATCCAGGGCGAGATGCTTCCCGAATACGCGCAAATTCTGACGCCGGATGCGGTGGCCCTGGTATCCGAACTGGTGGAACGCTTTGCTCCCCAACGGGGCGAATTGTTGAAACAACGTGTGGCACGCCAGGCCCGTATCGATGGCGGCGAGCTGCCGGACTTTCTGCCGGAAACAGCACATATCCGTGCAGGCGACTGGACGGTGCGCGGTATCCCGGCCGACTTGCAAGACCGCCGGGTAGAGATAACGGGGCCAGTTGAACGCAAGATGGTCATCAACGCCCTCAACGCCAATGTCAAAGTCTTCATGGCGGACTTCGAAGATTCCCTGGCTCCCGCCTGGAATAAAGTGATCGAGGGTCAAATCAACCTGCGCGATGCGGTCAATGGCACCGTCTCCTACACCAGTCCGGAAGGCAAGGCCTATACCCTGAATCCCAATCCGGCCGTGCTCATCTGCCGGGTGCGTGGCCTGCACCTGCCGGAAAAACATGTCACCTTCGATGGTGAGCCCATCCCCGGCGGTCTGTTCGACTTCGCACTCTATTTCCTGCACAACCATCAGGCGCTGCTGGCCAAGGGCTCGGGCCCCTACTTCTATGTGCCCAAGCTGCAAAGTCATCTGGAAGGTCGCTGGTGGAGCGAAGTGTTTGCCTGGACCGAAGACAAGTTCGGTCTGCCCCGCGGCACCATCAAGGCTACCGTGCTGATCGAAACC
The DNA here is from genome assembly GCF_027705025.1 of Aeromonas sp. D3. NCBI lineage: Bacteria > Pseudomonadati > Pseudomonadota > Gammaproteobacteria > Aeromonadales > Aeromonadaceae > Aeromonas > Aeromonas sp. D3. The sequence continues at coordinate 60,537 of NZ_JAPDBE010000022.1, forward strand.
CTGCCGGCGGTGTTCGAGATGGATGAGCTGCTCTATCAGATGCAGGATCACATAGTCGCGCTGAACTGCGGCCGCTGGGACTACATCTTCAGCTATATCAAGACGCTGAAAGATCATGGGGACAGAGTGCTGCCCGACCGTCAGGTGGTCACCATGGACAAACCCTTCCTCTCAGCCTATTCACGGCTGCTGATCAAGACCTGCCACAAGCGGGGCGCTCTTGCCATGGGCGGCATGGCCGCCTTTATTCCGGCCAAAGATGCCGTCGTCAACGAGCAGGTCTTTGCCAAGGTCAAGGCAGACAAGGAGCGGGAAGCTAGCAACGGCCACGATGGCACCTGGGTCGCCCACCCCGGCCTCGCCGACACCGCCATGGCTGTGTTCAACGCCACCATACCGGCAGGCGCCAAGAACCAGATCGGCGTATTGCGCGAGCAGGATGCCCCCATCACAGCCGCCGACCTGCTGGCTCCCTGTGAAGGCGAACGTACCGAAACGGGCATGCGCACCAATATCCGGGTCGCCCTGCAATATCTGGAAGCCTGGATCAACGGCAACGGCTGCGTGCCCATCTATGGCCTGATGGAAGATGCGGCGACCGCCGAGATCTCCCGCACCTCCATCTGGCAGTGGATCCGCCACGGCAAGAGCCTCTCCAACGGCAAGGTGGTGACCAAAGAGCTGTTTCGCCAGATGCTGGCCGAGGAGCAGGAGGTGGTCAAACATGAAGTGGGCGCCGCCCGCTGGCAAGCAGGACGCTTTGCCGAAGCGAGCGAGTTGATGGAGCAGATCACATGCGCCGATACCCTGATCGATTTTCTGACGCTGCCCGGTTACGAGCGGCTCTGAACCACGGGTCTCCCCAGCGGAGCCCGCCAATAACAAGTCAATGGAAACGTGAAATCAATGAAAGAGGGAACTGATATGGCACTGACCCGTGAGCAACAGATCCAGGCTATCGAGAAAGACTGGGCAGAAAACCCCCGCTGGAAAGGGATCAAGCGCGGCTACAGCGCCGAAGACGTGGTGAATCTGCGCGGCAGCTTGCAGCCGGTGCACACCCTGGCTCAGCGTGGCGCCGACAAACTGTGGGAGCTGATCCACGGCAGCGCCAAGAAAGGCTACGTCAACTGCCTCGGCGCCCTGACCGGCGGCCAGGCTGTGCAGCAGGCCAAGGCAGGTATAGAGGCAATCTACCTCTCCGGCTGGCAAGTGGCGGCAGACAACAACTTGTCCTCCACCATGTACCCGGATCAGTCTCTCTATCCGGCCAACTCCGTCCCCTCGGTGGTTGAGCGCATCAACAACTCGTTTGCCCGTGCCGACCAGATCCAGTGGGCCAACAAGGTGGGGCCGCAGGATGCCGGTTTCATCGACTACTTCCTGCCGATCGTGGCGGATGCCGAAGCCGGTTTCGGCGGCGTGCTGAACGCCTTCGAGCTGATGAAGGGGATGATTGAAGCGGGCGCCGCCGGCGTACACTTCGAAGATCAGCTGGCATCGGTCAAGAAGTGCGGTCACATGGGCGGCAAAGTGCTGGTGCCGACTCAGGAAGCGGTGCAGAAGCTGGTTGCAGCACGCCTCGCAGCCGACGTCTGTGGCACCACCACCCTGGTGATCGCCCGTACCGACGCCAACGCGGCGGACTTGCTGACCACGGATGCGGATCCGTACGATTCAGGCTTCCTGACCGGTGAGCGTACCGCCGAAGGTTTCTACAAGGTGCAGGCGGGTATCGAGCAGGCCATCTCCCGTGGTCTGGCTTATGCCCCTTATGCCGACATGGTGTGGTGTGAAACCGCCAAGCCGGATCTGGACGAGGCGCGCAAGTTTGCCGAAGCCATCAAGGCGCAGTACCCGGACACCATACTGGCCTACAACTGCTCCCCCAGCTTCAACTGGAAGAAGAACCTGGACGATGCCACCATCGCCCGCTTCCAGCAGGAGCTGTCCGACATGGGTTACAAGTACCAGTTCATCACCCTCGCGGGCATCCACAACATGTGGTTCCACATGTACGAACTGGCTTACCAGTACGCCCGTGGCGAGGGGATGAAGCACTACGTCGAGATGGTGCAAGAGCCGGAATTTGCCGCCGCCAGCCGTGGTTACACCTTCGTTGCTCACCAGCAGGAAGTGGGCACAGGTTACTTCGACAAGGTCACTACCGTCATTCAGGGTGGCCAATCGTCAGTGACCGCACTGACAGGTTCGACTGAAGAAGATCAGTTCCACTGATCACGACTGTCGCACAGACAAAAACCCCGGCCTGGTGCCGGGGTTTCTTTTTGGTTTCAATCCGGGTCTTCCCCGCACACGCAGCCGCAGCCTGCTCAAAGTTCGAGGATCTCTTTCACAAAGGGGATGGTGAGCTTGCGCTTGGCGCGAAATGAGGCGTTATCGAGCTGATTGAGGGTGGTAAGCAAGGTGCGCATGTCGCGGGAGAGTCGGTTGAGCAGGAAGCGGCCCACATCGATGGGCAATTTGAAGCCCCGCAGCTCGGCACGCAGCTGCAGGGCACTGAGCTTGCCTTCATCATCCAGCTCATCGAGATGGAAACTCACCCCCCAGTCGAGGCGCGAGGCGAGATCCGGCAGTTGCAGCCCCAGCTTGCGCGGTGCGCTGCAACCCGTGACCACCAGGGTACCTTCCCCCTTCTCCTGCCAGCGATTGTAAAAATCGAACAGGGCACGTTCCCACTGCGCATTGCCGGCGATGGCTTCCAGGCTGTCGAGACAGACCAGTGGCAAGCTTTCGAGGGCATCGAGCATGCTGGGATCCAGCTGTTCAAACTGATCGAGGGAGAGATAGGCCGCCGCTGCGTCGCGGGCATTGACCTCGGCACAGGTGGCATGGAGCAGATGGGAGCGTCCCGATCCCTTGGCACCCCAGAAATAGAGGAAAGGCGATCCCTGACCAATGGCCGCATTCTTGAGGGCGGTGATCAGATGAGCATTGTTGCCGGGATAAAAACTGACGAAGGTTTCATCATCCGGTAGTTGTACGGCTAAAGACAGTTGGGCCGGTTGCTTCACTCGTTAGGCTTTGACTGTGACATTTGTGCCAGAGTGTACCATCGCAAAGGCAGATAGAGAACCGCCCGGACTTGGCCGGGCGGTCGGGAACACGATGAAATGATCAGGGCTGCGACCATTGGTAACGCAAACCGCTGTCATTATCATCAATCTGGCGCAACCGGCTCTCCAGTTGCAGGCCGCGGATGAGCTCGGCCTTGTCGCCCTGCAACGAGAGATCGAAGGTCACCTTGTCCCCCTCCAGCTTGCCGATAGTCACCTTGGTAACGCTGGCCATCCCCTGCAGCATCTTCTGCACCGTGATCATGCCATCAATACCGGACAAACCTTCCACCACCAGTGTCTGACTGGAAGCGACACCCGAAATACGCGCGCCATAGTTTTGTACCAGCCAGGCAGCCAGCTCATCGGCAAAATGCTGCGCCACCTCGGCCTGGGTACCACTGCTGCTGCCACGGGTGAGTTCGGCCAGCTCGCCACCGGCCTTGGGTCCATAAAGGCCCCAGTCTATGCTCCACTTCTCCCCTTCCGGGGTCAGCTTGCCCAGCACCACCATCTCGGCGCCGTAACGCTGGCTCGCCTGCAGTATGGGAGCGGCAAAGCGACCCCAGACGTCAGTGGCGCTGACCACCATGTTGTCATCGAGATCCATCAAAGGAATGCTGACCGGCAGCCCCATGGCCTGGCTCTGGGTTCGCAATGCGCTGGCCCAGCCATCGCTGGATTGATCCGGCAGAATGCGGCGCTCCCCCTCATTGATCACCAGCCAGAGCGCCATCTGTGGCCTTGCAGGCCCCAGCAGGGCAAACTTGCTTTGGGAGATCAGGGCATTGACCTTAGCCACATTGAAGTCGGCTTTCAGAAACTTGACCGTCCCCACATCCTGATAGCCATAGTGCTGCACATAGTCGCCGGGGGCGGCCAGCGCCTTGACCACGTCAGGCTGGGTGAGGATGTCCCGTTTGCCGGTCACCTTGACGAGCACATCCCCCAGCGCCTGGGACTGGGCAGCCACCATGTCGCCGCTGGTGGGCGCCTTGCCCTGATAGAGATCGGTCACCTGAGCGGCCGAGACCATGAATGACAAGCCGCAGCAGAGGGCGGTCACAACACGTTTGAGCATGAGAGGAGTCTCGAAATGGGAGATGCTGCTTATGGTAGCGGCAAGGCGCGCATTGCAGCAAGACAGAGGATGCCATAAACAGCAGAGCCGGCAAGGCGCCGGCTCCATTCTCACCCCTCACACAGAGAAGGTGGTCAAGGCATCAGGAATTACTTGGTGCCAAAGATCTTGTCGCCAGCATCGCCCAGACCCGGGACAATATAGCCTTTCTCGTTCAGGCCCTGATCGACGGAGGCGCAGTAGAGCTCAACGTCGGGGTGAGCGGCTTCCAGCGCCTTGATGCCTTCGGGCGCGGCGACCAGCACCAGCACCTTGATGGATTGGCAGCCTTTCTTTTTCAGCAGGTCGATGGTGGCAATCATGGAGCCACCGGTGGCCAGCATGGGGTCTATGACCAGCGCCAGGCGCTCTTCGATGTTGCTGACGATCTTCTCGAAGTAGGGAACCGGTTGCAAAGTCTCTTCATCGCGGTAGATACCGACCACGCTGACGCGGGCGCTCGGCATGTGCTCCAGCACGCCATCCATCATGCCAAGACCGGCACGCAGGATAGGCACGACAGTGACCTTCTTGCCCTTGATCTGGTCAACTTCCACTGGTCCGTTCCAGCCGTCGATGGTAACCTTCTCGGTTTCGAAGTCAGAGGTCGCTTCGTAGGTCAACAAACTGCCCACTTCTTTGGCCAGTTCACGGAAACGCTTGGTGCTGATATCGCCTTCACGCATCAACCCGATTTTGTGTTTGACCAGGGGGTGTTTGACTTCAACGACTTTCATTATTATCTCCTCTAACTGCCGCGAAAAAATCGCGGAATCATACAACAAAAGCCACGGCTTGTAGAGCTTTTCCACGCAAAAACGCGCAAACGATTTCCTTTCTGCTTTTACTCGGCCACTGTTAGAATACGCCCCGAATTTTACCCTCCACTTCTTCATATGACGGGGAATACGCGTGACTGACAAAACCTCACTGAGCTACAAGGATGCTGGCGTAGATATCGATGCTGGCAATGCACTGGTTGAACGTATCAAGGGCGTGTCAAAACGCACTCGTCGTCCTGAAGTCCTTGGTGGTCTTGGCGGCTTTGGGGCCCTGTGTCAAATCCCTGCGGGCTACAAGGAACCGGTACTGGTCTCCGGTACCGATGGTGTGGGCACCAAGCTGCGTCTCGCCATCGATCTGAAAAAGCACGATACCGTCGGTATCGACCTGGTGGCCATGTGCGTCAACGACCTGATCGTACAGGGTGCTGAGCCCCTGTTCTTCCTCGACTACTATGCCACCGGCAAGCTGGACGTGGACACGGCCGCGGCCGTTGTCACCGGTATCGGTGTCGGCTGTGAGCAATCAGGTTGTGCCCTGGTGGGCGGCGAAACCGCCGAGATGCCGGGCATGTATGAAGGGGAAGACTACGACATCGCCGGTTTCTGCGTCGGTGTGGTGGAAAAGAGCGAGATCATCGACGGCAGCAAAGTGGGTGACGGCGATGCCCTGATCGCCCTGGCTGCCAGTGGCCCCCACTCCAACGGTTTCTCCCTGGTCCGCAAGATCCTTGAGGTCTCCAAGGCCGATGTGCACCAGCCGCTGGGTGATACCACCCTGGCCAACGCCTTGCTGGAGCCGACCCGCATCTATGTGAAGCCGGTGCTCAAGCTCATCAAGGAGTGCGAGATCCACGCCCTGTCCCATATCACAGGTGGCGGCTTCTGGGAGAACATCCCGCGCGTACTGCCCGCCAACACTCAAGCGGTGATCGATGAGCAGAGCTGGCAGTGGCCGGCAGTGTTCAGCTGGCTGCAGCAGGCTGGCAACGTCACCCGCCACGAGATGTACCGTACCTTCAACTGCGGTGTCGGCATGATCATCGCCCTGCCTGCGGATCAGCTTGAGAAGGCGCTGACCCTGCTCAAGGCCGAAGGCGAGAATGCATGGCACATCGGCCATATCGCCAAGGCGGCCGATGGTGAGGAGCAGGTCATCATTCAATGAATGACCGGATCAACAGCCAAATGCCCTCCCCTATGAAACGCATCCTGGTGCTTGTCTCCGGCAGCGGCAGCAACCTGCAGGCGATTCTCGACAGTTGCGCCAGCGGCAAGATTGCCGGCGAAGTGGTCGGCGTCATCAGCAACAAGGCCGATGCCTACGGCTTGGTGCGTGCGCAAACGGCCGGGGTGGCGACCTCCATTCTGGCCCAGCAGCAGTTTGCCAGCCGGGCGGAGTATGACGTCGCCCTGCAGGCGCTGATGGATGACTATCAGCCGGATCTGGTGGTACTGGCCGGCTTTATGCGGATCCTGAGTGCCGATCTGGTGCGTCACTTTGCAGGGCGGATGCTCAACATCCACCCTTCACTGCTGCCCAAGTATCAAGGCTTGCACACTCACCAGCGCGCCATAGATGCTGGTGATAGCGAGCACGGTGCCAGCGTCCATTTCGTCACCGAAGAGCTGGATGGTGGTCCCGTGATCCTGCAGGCTCGCGTCCCCATCTTCGAAGGTGACGATGTCGAGGAAGTGGCGGCCCGGGTGCAGGTCCAGGAGCACAGTATCTACCCGCTGGTGGTGCAGTGGTTCTGCGAAGGAAGGCTGAGAATGCAAGGCGATGCCGTCCTGCTGGACGGCGCCGCCCTTGGCCCCGCAGGTTATGCCTGCGAGTAGCCGCTAAGCGCAACATGCAAAATGTAACAAGGGAGGCTTAGGCCTCCCTTGTCATTTCTTCAATTGCTGCAGTCATGTCCGATGACGCCGCTACACGGCTAATCGAACTTACACCGGATTGTCGATATCGATAAAGGTCACATCCAGCCCCTGCACGGTCGCCAGCCACTCTCCCAGCGCCTTGATACCGTATCGCTCGGTAGCATGGTGCCCGGCCGCATAGAAATGCATCCCCATCTCGCGGGCGGTGTGGATGGTCTGCTCGGAGGCTTCGCCGGAGATGAAAGCATCGATCCCCTGCTCCGCCGCCAGATTGATATAGCTCTGGCCACCGCCAGTGCACCAGGCCACGGAGCGGATAAGCTCGGGGCCTGTATCACCACAATAAAGGGGTTCACGACCGAGCCGTTCGGCGATGAGCTTCGCAAAATCGCGACCGCTCATCGGCTCTTCCAGCTTGCCCACCATGGCGACGCTCTTGCTGTTCCAGGGCTCCAGGCCACGGCGCACCTTGATGTCCAGCAGCTTGGCAAGCTGGGCGTTGTTACCCACCTCGGGATGCACATCCAGCGGTAGATGATAGGCAAACAGGTTGATGTCGTGGGTCAGCAGGGTCTTGAGGCGACGCTGCTTCATGCCGGTGATCTGGGCCGGCTCGCCGCTCCAGAAGTAACCGTGATGGACCAGAATGGCATCGGCGTCGAGGGCCACGGCCGCATCGATCAGAGCCTGACTGGCGGTGACGCCGGTCACGACCTTGCGAATGCGCGCGCGCCCTTCCACCTGCAACCCATTGGGGCAGTAATCCTTGATGGCGTGAGGTTCAAGTAGATGGTTGAGTACGGTTTCGAGTTTTCGATGAGAGATCATAGGGGTCCCTTATAAAGGCTCGGTCCCCTGCATCAACGATACAGCAGGGGCCAGGCTCAAACGCCAAGGACCCCATGATAATCGAGCCAGGCCGCCAAGACCATGACAGTTCCCACCCTCGGCACTCGAACACAACGCCACCCTGACTGCACTGATAACCAAGCCAGGCAGCCAGGGACAAGGGTATTGCTCACCCCCACCTTCCCGCAAACAGGCGAGCCCTTCCTTTTGGACAACAGAGTCAGACCATGAGGGTCACGACAGTTTCCACACCACCTTGCAACCCTGAGGGGCTGCCGGCCACCTGATAACCAGGCCAAGCAACCAGGGCCACGACGGGGTCGACCCCATACTCAGGCGGGAAGATCTATCCCCGCCTCCCGCATCTGGGCCAGCTTGTAGCGCAGGGTGCGCGGGCTGATGCCGAGCCGGTCGGCTACCGCCTTGCGACTGCCGTTGCAGTCTTGCAGAGTGTCGAGGATGATCTGATGCTCCTGCTGCTTGAGCTCGCTGCCCAGATGTTCGCCACCGCTGAGACGGTCGCTGCTGGTGAAACGGATCTCCTCCTCGTCCACCTCTTCCAGGATCAGGTGCTCGCAGCCAATGAGGCCATCCGGACTCAGGATCAGGGCACGTTGTACCACGTTGTCCAGCTCGCGCACGTTGCCGGGCCAGGCGTGGGCCAACAGACGTTCGCGAGCCCTCTCTGCCAGCTGCGGCGTCGGCAGCCCCTGCTGGCTGGCATGCAGTGCCAGCAGGTGTTCCGCCAGCGGCAGTATGTCGCCGGGCCGCTCCCAGAGCGCGGTCCAGCGCAGGGGGAAGACGTTGAGACGGTAGTAGAGGTCCTCGCGGAACAGACCGTCCTGCACCGCCTTCTTGAGATCCCGGTTGCTGGTGGCGATGACCCGCACATCGAGGGGGATCATCTTGCGACTGCCGAGCCGCTCTACTTCTTTTTCCTGCAATACCCGCAGCAGCTTGGCTTGCAACCCCAGATCCATCTCGGTGATCTCGTCGAGCAGCAAGGTGCCTCCCTGGGCCTGCTCGAACTTGCCGGGGCAACCCTGCACGGCACCGGTGAAGGCACCCTTCTCGTAGCCGAACAGGGTCGCCTCCAGCATGTTTTCCGGGATGGCGGCGCAGTTGATGGCGACGAAGGTTTGTTCGGCGCGGCTGGAGTTGTCGTGAATGTAGCGAGCCAGCACCTCTTTGCCGGTGCCGCTCGGGCCAGTCACCATGACAGTGGCTTCGCTTCTGGCCACCCGGGTCGCCAGTTGGAACAGTTCGGCGGTCTTTGGATCCCCGTATACCACGGCGCGCTTCTCCACTTTCTGGGCCGGTACATAGCGGCTGACCTGATTGAGCAGCACTTCGGGGGAAAACGGCTTGGCAAGATAGTCGATGGCGCCTTCGCGCATGGCGCGCACGGCACCGTCGATGTTGGCGTAGGCCGTCATCAGCAGCACAGGGATCTGCGGATATTGCTGGCGGATAGCGGCCAGCAGGGTCAGGCCATCCATGCCCCCCATCTGGATATCGGAGATCACCATATCAAAGCTTTGGCGCGACAGCGCCAGCAGGGCGCGTTCGCCGCTGTCCGCTTCACGACACTCGTAGCCGCCGAGCAAGAGTGTATCCACCAGCGCTTCGCGCAGGCCATTGTCATCTTCTACGACCAGAATACGGGCCTGAGTCATGCGACACCTCCAAGCTGCATCGGTTGCTGATGCAGAGGGAACGACAGAGTAAAGCAGGTGCCTTCAGTGGGCACTGAGGCCACGCTGACCTCCCCCTGATGGGCACGTACCACAGATTGCACCACCGCCAGGCCCAGGCCAGTGCCCTGGGAGCGGGTGGTGAAGAAGGGTTCGAAAATCTGGTTGAGCAGGTGGGCAGGCATCCCCTTGCCATTGTCGAGGATGCGCATCTCCACCCGGGAGCCGCTGCGCACCGCACTCACCAGCAAGGAGGTGGCCCCCGCCTGCTGGGCGTTGGCGATCAGATTGTTGATGGCCCCCGCCAGTGCACTGCTGTTGGCAAGCAGGCACAGATCCGGCTCCGGAGCCTCCATGTGCAACTCGCAGCCCTGCTGGTTGCAGAATGCCTCGGCACCGGCCTGTACCTCGGCCAGCAACCCCTGTACCGAGATGGGGGTCACCACCTGGTTGTCACCGTTGCGAGCGAACAGCAGTATGTCGTTGATCTGTTTCTCGAGATCTTGCAACCTGGCCATCAGCTTTTGCTGGAACTGGCTGCGGGACTCGGGTTTCAAGGTGCGGTTGGCAAGATTGGCCGCATAGAGCATGGCGGCAGAGAGCGGTGTGCGGATCTGGTGGGCCAGCGAGGCTGCCATGTTGCCAAGGGCAGACAACCGCTTCATGTGGTTGACTCTGTCCTGCAGTTTGCGGGTTTCGGTCAGATCCGTGATGAATATCAGCTGGCCGGGTTGATCCGGCAGTGGCTGGGTCGAGAGCTGCACCCGCCGTCCGTCACGCAGGGAGATCTCGTGACCGTCATCCTCACGGGGCTGGAAGCAGCGGTCGATGATCTGGCGCCAGGCCTGACCTTCCAGCGGCTCCCCCAACAGTGCCAGGGCTGCCGGGTTGGCACGGGTGATGCGACCCTCGCCATCGAGCAGCAATACACCGGTCGGCAGCGCCGTGAAGATGGCATAAAGCTGGCTCACCTCGTGAGACTGGAGTGGGTTGTCCTGCTGCTGGGTTGTCATAAACCTGACCTCAAACTGGCGATTAGGTCAGGTTATTCAATTTCCATGCCACTAAAAATATCACTATAAATCAAGACCTTGAATATAAGCGTCAAGGCTTTGACCTTTAGACTTCCTTGCTCATCCCGTACTTTTTCATCTTCTCCACCAGCGTGGTGCGACGCATGCCGAGCAAGTCGGCGGCGCGGGCCACGACACCATCCTGGGATTCCAGCGCCTGGCGGATCAGCTCCACCTCCAAGTCGGCCAGCATCTCCTTGAGATTGACCCCCTCCTCAGGCAGCTGCATGGCGCGGGCGTGACTGTTGTGCATATCCAGCTCGGGCGGATCCTGGAACACGGCGGCCAGCGCATCGCGCTCGTCCATTTCGGTCAACCGCTCATCCCTCGGCTCGCACGGCAGCAGACGATAACGGCTCGGCAGGTCGGCCACATCGACGATCTGTTGCGGGTAGAGAATAAGCAGCCGCTCCAGAAGGTTGGAAAGCTCGCGCACATTGCCGGGCCAGGGGTATTGCATTAGGGATTCCATGGCGCGCTGGGTCAGGCGAATGATGCCATGATGCTGCTCGGCATGACGGTTGAGCAGCTCCTGCAGCAACAGCGGAATGTCGTCGACCCGCTCCCGCAGCGGCGGCGTCTCGATGGGAAAGACATTGAGGCGATAGTAGAGATCTTCACGAAAGCCCTGGGTACGGATCATCACCTCCAGATCCCTGTGGGTCGCCGCTATGATGCGCACGTCCGCCTGGATCGGCTTGCCACCGCCGACCCGATCAAACAGCCGCTCCTGCAACACCCGCAGCAACTTGACCTGCATCGGCAACGGCATGTCACCGATCTCGTCGAGGAACAGGGTGCCACCCTGTGCCAGCTCGAAGCGGCCGCGACGGGAGGCGATGGCGCCGGTGAAAGCCCCTTTTTCATGACCGAACAGTTCGCTTTCCAGCAATTCGGCCGGGATTGCGCCGCAGTTGATGGGCACGAAGGGACCGGCGCAACGTGAAGAGAGTTCGTGAATGGCGCGGGCGACCACCTCTTTACCCGTCCCGGACTCACCCAGGATCAATACGTTGGCGTCGGTCTCGGCCACCTGACTGATGAGGCGGCGCACCTCCTGGATGCCACGCCCCTTGCCCACCAGCAGACGCAGCAGGGCCTGGCCCTTGTCATGGGTCTGCTGGCGAGGATGCAAGGAGACAAATGCCTGACAGAAATGCAGATACCGAGTGAGGGATTCGTAGGTGAAGGGAGCTTCGGCGACACCGATGAAGTTGCTGTTGGGGAAATCAGCCGGAACCAGCGACAAAAACGGAATGCGGGGAAAGAGGGTCAGCAATTCGTCCAACGGACGACCGGTCAAGGCACCGGCCAGCACCCCTTGTAGCGGGCCGGACGTTTCGATGGCCACATCCAGCTCGCTCTCGGCAATCTCCTGCCAGGGGATCCCCATAAACGAGAGCACAGTGCCCAACTGTTGGCGCCGCTGCGCATCGGCATCAACAATCAATACTCCCATCGTCATCATATCCATCCCTCTTATAATAGACGTAACTTATTGTTTTAATATGCTTCTGTGGTCAAGCCACGCACTTTATGCAGGTCGCACAAAGTGCCAAAATTCCGACGCATTGTCAAAATTTGTCGCATTTGACTTAAGTTTATCGACGCAACTGCGTAATAAGATAAATTTTGTCGCCTCTTTTTTGATGAGGCATGGGGCGCTACCGCGAGGCAGGGATATTGACTGCATGTTTCCGCCCCAGTGACAGGCCGGGAACATGCAACAAGGGATCAGTGACGGGCGTTGGTGTGGGGGGCGGCGTAGCGACACTCGGGGAAGCGGCTGCACGCCATGAACAGGCGACCGGCATGGGGACCTTTTTTGGCCTCCCGTTCCACCAGCGGCGCATCGCAGCGGGGACAATGGGGTGCCTGGTGCGAATGCGAGTCCTCTTCGTCCTCTACCTCGGCAAACAAGTTATCCACCAGCTCGCTGTCGGCGGTCGAGACCAGTGCATTCCTGACCGGCGTGGTGATCACAGGGGACGAGCTTGAAGGCGAGCGTCCCCCATGGCGGGTCTCGTCCATGTCGACACCGTCCAGCAGCAAGGGGCTGAAGGTTGGCTCGCGGCGCTCACCCGGCATCACATTGTCGACCAGCGGTGCAGTTGTCTTGACCAGCAGCGGCAGGATCTGCTCGCGCAGCTCTTCCACCTGATAATGGGCACTCGCCGGGATCTGCAGCAACGGCAAACCGGCACTGTCGCAGGCGGTTTTCAGAAAAAGGTCGCGTGCCTTGCGCTTCTGATGTCGATGAGAACTGTCATCGAGCTCGATGGCGCAGATAAAGGAGAGATCGGCTGGGTGGCAGAGCAGATAATCCAGGTGCTTGGCGCTGATCTTGTTGAAGTGTTGCTGCCATTTGCTTTTGCCAAGCCCTGCCTGTGGCGTCAGCACATCGGCCACCCTCACCTTGGCAAAGACCCGGGCCTTGTCACCGACTGCCAAGTCCAGCACACCGAGGAAGGAGCGCTCGGCCGGGCTGAACAGGGCCTCCTGCAGATCATAGGGCAACGCCTTGCCTCTCTTGCTCCTGGTCCAGAAGACCACCAGCAGGAGTAGCACCAACAACACCAATCCCGATACGACAAGGGTATTCATGAATGCACTATCCAGTTCACAAAACGAAAGAGGGCATCACTCTACCACAGGGGTCAGATACCCGGCAGCGCTGAAACGTGGCACAAACCTCTCCTCTGGTTTTTTTCAGCCTGTTTAGGCCGGACGGGGCTTCATATGGCCTGCCACAGCAGGCACAATGCTACAGAAACCCAATTCCAAGGAGAGCAGGATGCAGAAGCAATTGGTCGTGACCGTGATCGGTACAGACAAACCCGGCATAGTCGAGAGTCTGGCGGATGTCATCACACAGCAACAGGGCAACTGGCTGGGCAGTTCCATGAGCGAGCTGGCCGGGCAATTTGCCGGCATCCTGCACGTCACTGTGCCCGATGAGCACTACCGCAGCCTGTGTGAGGCCTTGGTAATGTTGCCTGGCCTCACCGTCAGCTTTGCCGAAGGCCAGCTCGGCCAGGAACCGGAACGTCAGGTCATGCTCAGCGTCACCGGCAACGACAGAGCAGGGATAGTGCACGAAGTGGCCAGCATACTGCGCCAGCTCAACATCAACGTGGCCGATCTCACCACGGGTTGCGAACCTGCGCCCCACTCGGGCGCCCCGCTCTTCTATGCTCACGCCCTGGTGGCCCTGCCACCCCAGTTGGAGCTGGACGATCTTGTGGCAGCGCTTGAATCTCTATCTGACGATCTTGTCGTCGATATCGACCAGGCTTTCACCGACTGAGCGGATTGTCATCAATCTGTCATATTCACACGCCATAACTGCCGCGCAGACGCGACCTGATACAGAGGCATTAGATGAGCACCGACAAGCAGTATGAAGAAAAAGAGCTGAGCTGGCTCTCATTCAATGAACGGGTGTTGCAAGAGGCGATGGACAAGACGGTGCCCCTCATAGAGCGGGTCCGTTTTCTTGGGATCTTCTCCTCCAACCAGGACGAGTTCTTCAAGGTACGAGTGTCGGACGTCAAGCGCCGTATTCTCATCAATGAAGTACACGGCGGCGGTGACGAAGCCAAAGTGCTGCTGCGCGCCATCCAGCAGAAGGTGATGGCGCTCGGCGAAGCGTTCGACAACACCTACAAGGAGTTGTTGATCGCCCTGGCCCGCCACAACATCTTCCTGGTCAACGAGACCCAGATTTCCGAGTCAATCCATCAGTGGCTGCGGGTCTTTTTCAGAGAGAAGGTACTGCGCCACATCATTCCTATCCTGCTCAACAAAGAGGTCAACCCGGTCAAGTTCCTCAAGGATGAGTACACCTATCTGGCCATCGAGATGAAGAAGAATGGCCAGGTGATCCAGTACGCTCTGGTGGAGGTACCGACCGATGATCTGCCCCGCTTCTTCCAGCTGCCGCCGGAAGGCACCCGCCGCAAGAAGCAGATCATTATTCTGGATAACGTCATCCGCTTTTGTCTCGACGAGATCTTCAAGGGCTTCTTCGACTATGACGAGATTGCTGCCTACGCGGTGAAGCTGACCCGGGATGCCGAGTATGACCTCTCCGATCAGCTGGATCTCAGTCTGGTGGACAAGATGAGTGACGGCTTGAAGCAGCGTCTCACCGCCATGCCGGTGCGCTTCGTCTACGAGCGGGAGATGCCCGCCGCCATGATAAGCTTCTTGAAGCTCAAGCTGCAGATCAGCTCTTACGACGCCATCATGCCGGGCGGGCGTTATCACAACTTCAAGGATTTCATCGGCTTCCCTAACGTGGGCCGGGACTATCTGGAAAACCCCAAGCTGCCGGCACTCGAATGCCGCGACTTTGACGGCTTCGTCAACGCCTTTGATGCCATCGCCAAGCAGGACATACTGCTCTACTACCCGTACCACAAGTTTCATCACTTCACCGAGCTGGTGCGCCAGGCGGCGTTCGATCCTGCGGTCAGTGCCATTCGCATCAATATCTACCGGGTCGCCAAGAAGTCGCGGATCATTCACTCCCTTATCGATGCTGCCAACAACGGCAAGAAGGTGACAGTGGTGGTGGAGCTGCGGGCCCGTTTTGACGAAGCGGCCAACATCGACTGGGCCAACATTCTCACTGACGCCGGAGTCAAGGTGGTGTTCGGGGTGCCGAGCCTCAAGATCCACTCCAAACTCTGCCTCATCACCCGCCACGAAAATGGCGAGGCGGTGCGCTACGCCCATATCGGCACCGGCAACTTCAACGAGAAGACGGCCAAGATTTACACCGACTTCTCCCTGTTGACCCGCCACCCGGATATCACAGCCGAAGTGGAAGGGGTGTTCGAATACATCGAGTACCCCTATAAGCGTTACAAGTTCAACCACCTGCTGGTCTCCCCCATCAACAGCCGCCGTCAGCTCTATCGGCTGATCGACAACGAGCTCACCAACGCCAAGGCGGGACAGCCCAGCGGCATTATTCTCAAGATCAACAACCTGGTGGACAGGGATCTCATCAACCGCCTCTATGCCGCCGGTCAAGCCGGGGTGCCGATCCAGATGATCATCCGCGGCATGTGCGCCCTGCGTCCCGGCGTGCCGGGCTTGAGCGAAAACATCAAGGTGATCAGCATCATAGACCGCTTCCTCGAACATCCCAGGGTCATGGTGTTTCACAACAAGGGCAACCCCCAGCTCTATATCTCGAGTGCCGACTGGATGAGCCGCAACATCGATGGACGAATTGAGGTGGCCACGCCCATCTATGACGAGCGCCTCAAACAGCGCATCATGGACATTCTCGAGCTGCAACTGAGCGACACCTGCAAGGCTCGCGTCATCGATGCGGATCAGAAGAACGAATATGTGAAGCGGGGTAACCGCCGCAAGATCCGTTCCCAGGTCGCGATTTACGACTACCTCAAACGCATAGAGTCAAACAATGGACAATAGCCTGTACGCCGCCGTGGATCTTGGCTCGAACAGTTTTCACATGGTGATCGCCCGCCTCAACGAGGGGCGTATGCAGATAGTTGATCGCATCAAGGAGCGGGTTCGGCTGGCGGAGGGGATGGATGAGCAACGTCGCATGTCGGCAGAGGCCATGGGACGTGGCCTCGACTGTCTCGCCCTGTTTGCCGAACGACTGACCAACATCAAGCCGGATCACATCCGTATCGCCGGCACCTATACCTTGCGCCGCGCCAGCAATGCACGCGAGTTCGTGCGCGAGGCGGCCACTGTGCTCAACCATCCCATCGAGATCATCAGTGGCCAGGAGGAGGCGCGTCTCATCTATCAGGGCGTCGCCCACACCCAGCACATTGAAGGACAGGTACTGGTGGTGGACATCGGCGGTGGCAGCACCGAGCTCATCATAGGGGAAGGCTTCGATCACAAGGCACTCACCAGCCGCAAGATGGGCTGTGTCAGCTTCACCCAGCATTTCTTTGCCAACGGCAAGCTGAGCGAGAAGGCCTTCAACGCCGCCGTGCTGGAGACCCAACATCAGCTCGCCCCCATCATCAACCAGTATCGCAAGCTGGGCTGGCAGAGTTGCCTGGGCAGCTCCGGCTCCATTCGAACCGTACGCGACGTGCTGCAGGGCGAAGGCTGGACTGACGGCAGCATCACACTGGCGGGGCTGGAGCGTCTCAAGCGGGAGCTGCTCGACCACAAGCGGGTCGATCAATTGAAGCTTGCCGGCCTGACCGAGGAGCGCCAGGAGGTGTTTGCCGCCGCCGTGGCCATACTGCTTGGACTCTTTACCTCCTTGCCCATAGAGAGAATGGAGTATTCGGACGGTGCACTGCGCGAAGGGTTGCTGTATGAATTCGAGGAGCGCTTGCAGCACCACGACATTCGCGAGCGTACCGCGCTGGCCCTCTCCACCCACTATCGCATCGACAAGCGCCAGGCCAATCGGGTCGAGCAGAGCGTACTGACCCTGTTCGATGCGCTGAGCGGTCCCTGGGAGATGCCGGAGGAGCCCTATCGCGCCATCCTCGGCTGGGCGGCGCGACTGCACGAGATTGGTCTGGCCATCAACTACAGCGGCATCCATCGCCACTCCGCCTATATCTTGCAGCACACGGATCTGCCCGGCTTCAACCAGGACGATCAGGCACTGCTGGCGGCGCTGGTGCGGTTTCAGCGCAAGGGGCTCAAGCTCTCCGAGCTCCCTCCCCTGCCCAACCACGACGAGCAGACCGTGCTGCGTTGCATTCGCATCCTTCGCCTCGCCGTGGCGGCGCACCACAGGCGCCAAGACAACCTGTTGCCGGAATGGAAGGTACAGGCAGCCGAAGATAAGCTGGTGGTCACCTTGCCGATCGATTGGTGCGACGAGAACCGCCTGCTGATGCAGAACTTGGAGAAAGAGCACCGTTATTGTCAGGAGCAGGGGTGGCCGCTGCTGTTCCAGCTGAGCTGATCCCCTTTCTCCACCCCGTAAACAGACAAGCAAAAAGGCAGCCCAGGCTGCCTTTTTGCTGTTATCCACTCGTTTAACGGCGGCTTACTGCAGCTCGGGCAGCAACCACTTGGCCATCTCGAAATAGATGATGAGGCCGGTACCGTCCACCAGGGTAGCGATGAAAGGAGCAGAAACAACAGCCGGGTCAATCCGGAAGCGACGCAGCACCATGGGAATGATGGAAGCAACGGTAGCGCTCCAGAGCACGATGGCGATGATGGTCAAGGTCACAACCATGCCGATCTCGGGGCCGACACCCAGGCTCCAGGCCCGGATCCATGCCGCAACCGCAATCGCTGCCGAGATAAGCAAACCGGTGGAGAGCTCCTTTTTCAAGACAGTCCCCAGGTTTCGCATGCTCACCTCCCCCACCGCCATGGCCCGCACTATGGTAGTAGTGATCTGGGTACCACTGTTACCACCGGTACCGATCAGCAGCGGTATGAAGAAGGCCAGCGCAATGGCGGCTTCCAGCTGCTCTTCGAATGCCCGCAGTACTGTGCCCGTATAGGCTTCTGCCACAAACAGGATAAGCAGCCAGCCCACCCGCTTGCGCCACAGTTGCCAGGGAGTCGCCTGCAGATAGGGCGTATCGAGCGGCGAGGAGCCACCCTGCATCTCGGCATCCTCTGTGGATTCGAGCTCCAGGATGTCGGCAGCATCGTCCACGTGGAAGATACCCACCAGTTTGCCCTTCTCCTCTACCGGTAGCGTCGAGATGTCGCGGTCAATCAGCAAACGGGCAGCCATCTCCTGATCCGCACGCGCATTGATGCGCACCGTATCCCTGTCCATCAGGTCGCTGACGGGCAGTTGGGGATCGGCAATCAGCAAGGATTTGAGCGCGATACTGCCGAGCAGACGATGCTCAGCATTGACCACATACAGGTTCTGGAACAACTGGGCATTGTCCCAGGCATCGTGGATCAACTGCTTGGCACTGCCCACCGTCTGCTGATCGCTGATGGCCAGAAACTCATGGCGCATGTTGGCGCCAACCGATTCTGGTGGCCAGTCGAGCAGGGAGTAGAAGGTGGACTGAGCCGGCTCCGGGAAGCGAGAAAGCAGCATGGTGCGCTCGCTGCTGCCCAGTCGGCGCAGTATGTCCAGCATATCACGACGAGGGATAGCCCCTTGCAACACACCGATAAGGCTGGCATGCAAGCGCAGCAGCAGACGGCCGGCAACGTCGGCCGACAGTGAGCTCAGCAGGGCCGCGCCTTGTTCAGTGGGCAGGGTATCGAAGATACAGTTGAGCTCTTCCGGACGCAGGGTCAGCAGTTGATCGGCGCGCTGAACCGGATCCAGATTATTCTCCAGCCAGCCCTGCAGGGCGGCCAGATCGAGCAGTTGATGACGATTGAGTAGAGTCTGTGTTTTCTTCATCACAAGTGACCTCATGTGATTTCAGGCAGGGCCTGAGCGCGATCGGATATCCGGTCGCCGTCTGAAAGAAAACAGCAATTTGATTGACGAGTAATAGGCAGGAAATGACGCCGTCCGGCGTGTCATCATCCCCACGTACCAGCTTTAGCACTGCATAACGTATCCGGCATGCCGGAAGCCACTTGGGTTTACACCTTAATCCGATGAAAACTGTCCTGATCTTGGGCGTCTCTGGACGTCGTGAGATCAGTGGCCTTTGTTTATACAGGAGCCTCGCCTAACGAGATGCTGCAAAAAGTACGCACAACCCTTTGTTGTGCGGGCTGCATAATTATCGAATGCTCAATACGAGTCAAGCCACCAGGGCAAGGTAATTGGCCTGCTGCAATATCTTGTTACAATTAGGGTGAGAGTGGATTCATATCAGGGCGGGATCGCACTTTGTTAATGAAATTTGAACAGGCAGATCGTCTGTGATCTAATCGCGTCTCCATGCAGG